>JAAXGT010000055.1 GCA_012271205.1 Rhodothermales bacterium | reverse complement strand
GATTAAGCTCGTTTGCCTGGCCCAGATTTGCGGGCTGCTGCAAGTTTACGGGCTTGAGCAGTTTGAGCACGAGACGCTCGCCCGTCTGGCTATTGTCGCCCCCCCCGTCTCGCTCGAGAAGTCGCCAATTTGTATCTCCTGTCCTGCAGACAGGTAGCGGAATGACACCGCCAGTGCCTCGCTTTCTTGAATGCGCTGCCTGAGCGTGATGTATCCGAGCACTTCATCGAGGTCATAATGCTGTCCAATTACCAACTTTTTGAATTGCCCCACTTGGTAATCACTGCTTTTTAGAGGGACCTCCATGAACTCTCCCTCCAGGTAGTCTTGGGGCACGGCATTGCCATCACGCAACTCATTCTGGAGCTCGGATTCGTCGTATTGGTCCAGAAGGGGAGTGGGTCGTGTGGCCTGGGTGTACGAATCTGCCAGTTCGGCAAGCTCTTTAGGCTCCCCTAAATCCACCATGGCCACGACCTGACGCACGTTTTGCTCACCCGGGGACACGAATTCAAGTTTCCATACCTCGATGTCCGTGATGTGCGAAAAGACGGCATCCAAAATGATGCTGGGCGGGTCACTGAGTGCTTCCTCCCAGCGGTTGCGGAAGTAGTACGAAAGGAAGTAGTGCTTACGCTCGTTGTAGTCGGTGGGCCGGCGTCTGAATTCGGTTGTTTCGGCCCCCCCTTCCAGCGAGAGCTGATTGGATTGCCCCTCCTGCTGACTGGCTACAGTGGTGAGGCGGAATCCGCCAAGTTGAATTTCCGACTTAAGGCCAAAAAGGCTCTGGCCACCGCGAATCAGTGAAGAGGGCGTCTGGAGAAAGACGTTTCCGGCTTCAATGCTTTGAATGATTTCGTCTTCGTAGCCGGTATATTGTAATTTGAGTTGGTTCTCGAAATCAAAATCCCGTCCTGTGTCCCAGTCGACACTTACCTGCATTTTGTCGCCGATCGTCCCGGTTACGCCCAGCGTTAGATCCATACTGAACGCTGGATAGAGCTGCGAGGGCTTGCCAAGCGAAATCTGCTGCGCGCTCTTGCGGTAGTCAAAACCAGGTCGGATGTCCGCACTTCCATTGACGCGCAAATCCACCTCGTTCTTACCGAAGATGGTGGTGAAGCCACTTCGGCGTCCACCTGGGACGGTTATGGACAGGCCAAGGCCGCCTCGGCGCTGCCGTTGCTGAAGCTCCTGCCGCCGGCTAATGAGCGCGCGCCAGTTGCGGTCCAGGCTGGCATCAAGCTTTGCCTGGCGGTACTGGTATTGATCAAGACGCATGGGATAGCGCACGTCCATGCCAGCCACTTGCTCGCGCGCAGTGTAGAATCTGCCCGTCGAGTCCAACGTCACTTCATGCTGCCACCCGTCGAACAGATCAGGGCCAAAGGAGCGTTGCTGGAAGCGGAAAAGCGAGGCCATTCGGCTGCGCTCATGCAGCTTGGACAGGTAACGGCGGGCCCGTCTCATCGTATCCGGTGCCAAGGAATCGACCATGGCCCGCAGCAAGCTGTCTCCACTAATGGTCTGCACCATCTTGTGCACCGAATCAATGCCCAGCCGCGCTACCAAAGCACGAAGCGAGTCCGGATGGTGCAGCGCTACGCTGTCCGTATCAGCCCGTGCGATCATACTGCTGCGCGCTGGGATGTAATCCCCGTGCGCAGCAGCGGACACCAATAGAATCCAGAGCAAAATAGCGCCGACAACCAAGCTGGTCAGTTGGACCAGTGGTGCATGTCGGTGCCGGGGACTGTGCATGTGCGCTCCCAACGAGCCGATTCTTTAGCCTTGTGAAGTAGGGGATCTGCCTTTAAGCTCGTATCAGGAAATGCCTATATGCCGGGTCTTTTTCGTAGGTTGACGGAAGGTGCTCAGGTGCAGCCTGTAACGCAGTTGGGGACTGCTTGTTTGTACCCATCAGAAGCTGTATTCATGCAACGTACTACTATAATACTCATCGCGTGCCTCTTGGCGGGATGCGCCAAGCCTCATGAGGAGGCGCTTCGTGCCCTGCTCAACGAGCAGCAGGAGGCTTGGAATGCCGGTGACATCGACCACTTTATGGAGAGCTACCTCAAAAGCGACAGCCTCCGATTCGTGTCGGCGGATGGCGAATTGCGCGGCTGGCATGCTACCCTTGCGCGCTACCATCGCAAATATCCGGACCAGGCCTCGAGGGGCGTGCTCACGTTTGATATCAAGGAGATCCGAATGATGGGCGGGCGACATGCGTTCATTTACGGAGCTTATACGCTGGAGCGCGCTACAGACCGGCCTACCGGCCTATACACACTCCTCGCACAACACACCATCGAGGGATGGCGCATCGTACACGATCACACTTCCCAAGTCCGGACGGATGAGTTACACAGGGACACGGAGTAGTACCTAATTTGCATGGAAGGATCGCTGCACGGCAAGGTCATTATTGTCACAGGTGCCAAGGGGCGGCTGGGGCAGCGAATGGTACGCGGCTTTGAAGCTCGCGGAGCGCGTGTGGCGCAAGTTGATCGCACAGGAGACGACGTGATCACTGCGGATCTCACCGACGAGCGATCTGCCGTAGCTGCTTTCAACGAGATTCGCCAACAGTTTGAGGCCATTGACGCACTCGTGCACACGGTGGGCATGTGGGCGGAGTGGCCGCTGCTCGACACAACGCTTGAGGAGTGGAATCTCGTAATGCGTGTGAATCTCGCCTCTGGCTTATTATGCATGCGTGAGGCGGCTCGACTCATGTTGCCCGCGGGTGGTACTATTGTGGGCATTTGTGCGAAGCCGGGTTTGGATGGTGCCACGGCTGGAGGTGCCGCGTATGCGGCGAGCAAAGCCGGGCTGCTGCGCCTCTTGGAGGCAGTAGCCGACGAACATCCGCAGATTACAACGCACGCCCTTGCGCCGTCCTTCATTCTTTTTGGCGGCGAGCCTGCAGGAACCAGAGGAATATGTGCAGATCATTTGGTTTGCCTGGCCTCTCTGCTGTGCTCCTCCGCGGGGGCGGCCATAAGTGGAACCGCCTTCAGGGCCTACGGTACGCTCCGCTGATTTTCAGGCATGCCCATTTTCACTTTCTGCAATGTTGGACAGGAACTCTGAATCGCAAGAATTCAGGCGGACGCTACGCCGTGTGCTGTTGATGCAGGTGATTGCCCTTGGTCTTTTGGGGTTGCTGCAGATCCTGTATCGCTAGATGCACCCCGTCAACTGGCTGATCGTCGCGTTGTATCTGGGTTACGTCGTTTGGGACGGAATCCGGCGTTCCAAGGATACCCATCACATTGAAGGCTACTTTTTGGCCAACCAGAGTTTGCCGTGGTGGGCGGTAGGCTTGTCGGTTATGGCTACACAGCTTTCGGCTGTGACCATGATCGGTACCACCGGGCAGGGGGCGACGGACGGCATCCGGTTTGTACAGTTCTATTTTGGACTGCCGGTTGCGATGGTCATTCTCGGAGTGACCCTCGTTCCGTTCCTGCACCGGAGCAAGGTATTTACGGCATACGAGTATTTGGAGCGGCGCTTTGGTCCAGGTACGCGCTCGATGACGAGCTTCTTGTTTCTGATGTCGCGCGGCATGAGTTGTGGCACCATCATTGCCGCGCCTGCCGTGGTGTTTGCTGCAGTATTTGGATGGAATCTCAGCTGGAGTGTGGCGGTCATCGGCATTCCGACGGTGCTTTATACCATGATTGGCGGTATTCAAGCGGTCGCCTGGGCGGATGTCAAGCAGATGATTCTCATTGTGGCAGCGCTGTTTGCGGTCGTAATTGTGCTGCTCTTCAAGATGCCGGTGAGTCCGCACGAAGCGCTGCAGGTTGCAGGGGCGACCGGACGGTTGCAGACCTTCGATTTCACCTTCAACATCAACGAGACGTACACCTTTTGGTCGGGCCTATTGGGGGGCACGTTCCTGATGTTGTCGTACTTCGGGACTGACCAGAGTCAAGTCCAGCGCTATCTGGCCGCGCGCTCGGTGAATGAGGCGCGCCGTTCTCTGCTAATGAGTGCGTACTGGAAGATTCCCCTCCAAGCACTTGTGCTCCTCATAGGGGTGCTGGTTTTTGTGTTCTACCTCTTCCAAGCCCCACCTCTTTTGTACAATCCAGCGCACGAGAATGCAGTACGTGGTGCCATGCCAGCGGAGTATGCCGAACTGGAGGCGCGATTTGCCGACCGTTTCGCAGCGCGTACGGAGTCAGCGCATGCGGTGGCTAACGGGGACGAGGGTGCACGGGCTACTTTCTTAAGTCACGAGGGGGAAGTACAGGCCATTCGGGCTGAAGCCTTGGACATGGCTAGTGATGTGGTGGGGGGCGCTGCCGTACGCGACGTGAATTACATCATTCCGCGATTTGCCTTGGGCGTGCTTCCGCTGGGCCTGACGGGCCTGTTCATTGCAGCGATCATGGCCGCGGCCATGTCCAGCATAGCGGCCGAACTGAATTCACTCTCAACAGCCAGTGTCATAGATTTTTACCAGCGCTGGGTGCGGCCGAAGGCTTCGGAGCGCCACCTCCTGACCGTAAGTAAGCTGGCTACGGGTTTCTGGGGGCTCTTCGCATGCTTTGTGGCTACATTTGCGGCAACTTTGGGCTCACTTATCGAGGTTGTCAATCGCTTTGGCTCCTTTTTCTACGGGTCGATTTTGGGTGTATTCCTCTTGGCTATGATACCCCGTACACGCGGTCTTGGAGCGTTTTGGGGCCTGATTGGCGGGATGGGCGTCGTGGCATGGGTTACGTTTGGAGCACCAGAGGTGTCCTTCCTCTGGCACAACGTAATCGGGGCCGTGACGGTTGTTGGAATCGGATTGGCGCTGAGTGCGCTACAGCAATCCCGAAACGACCACTGATCTGTAGAGTAGCAGGAGCCGGGTGCTGACGGGTGGCACGGCGTGTGATAGGCACCGGGTGTGTACGCCTTTCCGGAAATCCCGAATGCTGCTACAGCGTCCCGCGACCGGCCAGCGCCCGCGAGAGTGTGGCTTCGTCCGCAAAAGACAGGGCCAATCCTACTGGGATGCCGCGGGCCAGACGGGTCACCTTGACATCAAAGGGTTCGAGCAGTTGCGCAAGATAAAAGGCTGTAGTATCCCCTTCGACCGTGGGATTGACAGCCAGGATGATTTCCCTGATAGCTGGTTCTGGCTGCCCGACACGCCGGACCAGTTCGCGAATATGTAAATCGTCCGGACCCACACCGTCCAGCGGTGAAATCACGCCGCCCAACACGTGATAGACACCACGGTATTCTCCCGTGCGTTCCAGCGCCATTACATCAGTGGAATCCTCCACAACGCAAACGAGGTGGTGGTCCCGCTTGTCAGAGCGGCACAAGAGGCAAGTCTCATGATCTGTGACGTTGTGACAAATGCTGCAGTAGCGCACCCGCTCCTTGACGGCAGTAAGTGCCTGGGTCAGGCGGGCTACCTCTTCCTTGGGCATCTTGAGGATATAGGCGGTGAGCCGCTGGGCGCTTTTGCGGCCTATCGTAGGCAGGCGGGACAATTGCGCTACGAGGTTTTCGACGGACTCGGACGTGAATTGCATCTGTCAGATTCCGAGCTTCGTCAAATCGAGCCCGGGCGGCAGCATACTGCCAGCGGCACTGCGCATTTGCTCCTGGGCGGCCTTTGTGGCCGCTTCGAGGGCCTTGTTTACGCCAGCTATAATAAGATCTTGGAGCATTTCCATATCGTCCGCATCCACAAGGTCGCGTTCCAGTTCAATAGCCACAATCCGCATGGTGCCGGTAGCGGTCACCTTGACCATGCCGCCGCCGGCGTCAGCCGTGACTCGGATTCTGCCGAGGTTTTCCTGTGCGCTGGCCATGTGCTTTTGCATTTCCGCCACTTTGCCGAATAGATCGGCCATATTCATTCCACTCATGGGCCTGTCGGGTTTAGGTCTATTGGTTGGGGGCTGGCACCACTTTCAAGTATTTCACGAGCGCCTGGACAGTTGGGTACTTCTTCTGCAAGGCTGCGAGGTCGTCCGCAGGATGCTGCATGGCGGCCGGGAAAAATTCCGGCTTGAGGACAAAGGAGAGTCGTAAGTCATGTCGCCCGCTCAATTCATGAAGGATCTTCAGCAGTTTGCGTTTTCTCCCGTTCACCATATGGTGTGTGATGTCATCCCTTAGAGCGATTACGAGTACGTTGCCCTGCCATTTCCAAAATCTGGTCATTTGTATGATGTGTGCTCCGGGTGCATCCGTTTGTGCCACACGGGCGGTCACCGAATCCCAAAGTGCGGTGCCGTCGGAGACTTGTCCGGGCACAGGCGACGGCGTTTCAAGCGGGGGCTTGGGAATAGCGGGGCTGGCCTGCGGACTCGGAGCGAGATTAGTTTGCGGCGTCGCGCTTGCTTTGGCACTCCCTGTGTGGGAGGATTGGGGTTCAAGCGCGGGCTTCCCCAACACAGCTGTTCCGATTTCGGCGATGTGCTGGCGCTCCTCAGCCCGTTCGTGACTCTCAGCGACCGGTGAAGCGTCGCTTGCATCAGGGGGTACTACGGATTGAATGCCTGGGTGGGGCGGGGGCGATGTCACAGGTGGCCGGGGCGTCGGAGCAATCGATTGGCGGGGGGCAGATTGCGTCACTTGGGGATGCATGGCTGTCGGGCCTAGTCCCAATTGGCCCTGCCTCGCCATGTTTTCGATGCGGCGCAACTGGGCCAAAGCGGCCGAGAGTTCAATGCCGTCGCTCAAGCGTGTCATCTTCAGCAGCGCAAGCTCAAGTTTAAGCCGGGGAGAGGCTGCGTCCGCCAGTGAGGACTGCGCCTGATCCATTATCATGAGCAGCCGCAACAACGTGGTTTCGTTAAAGGATTCGGTCTGTTCCTTGTAGCGTGTTTGCACAGTGCGGCTTACGTCGACAAGGGTATCTTCACCGATTGTAACCGCAACCAGCAGGTTGCGCACGTGATCGGCCAGTCCTGCGAGGAACTCGCGTATATCGTGTCCGCCTGCGATAAGGCGTTCCGCCAAACGCAGCATCCCTTCGGGGCTTCGGACAGCCACGTGTTTGGTAGCCTCAAAGTAGTTGTCTATGTCCACGACACGTAACGCGGCTGCGAGCTCTGCATATTGCAGCTCGGTACCGCAGAGGGCCACAGCTTGATCAAAGGCGCTGAGCGCATCCCGCAATGCGCCGTCCCCTTTACGTGCAAGGAGCAGCAGGCTTTCCTCGTCGGCAGTAATCTGCTCGTCCTCACAGATCTTCTTGAGGTGTTTCACGATGTCTGGCACGGGGATCCGCCGGAAGTCGAACCGTTGGCAGCGGGACAGGATGGTCGGAAGAACCTTGTGGGGCTCGGTTGTGGCAAAAATGAATAGCACATGCGGAGGCGGTTCCTCCAGGGTTTTCAGCAGTGCATTAAAGGCTGCATTGCTGAGCATGTGCACCTCATCGATAATGTAAACTTTCCTTTTTGCTCCCTGAGGTGGAATCCGGACCGTTTCCCGCAGCTCCCGGATGTCTTCGACCTTGTTGTTGGATGCGGCGTCAATTTCAAAAATGCTCAGGCTGCGCTGAGCCTTAAAGTCTTCGCACACGTCACACTTTAGGCACGGTTCGACTTCTTCTTCTGTGCAGTTGATGGCTTTCGCCAATATGCGGGCGGCGGTTGTCTTTCCTACGCCACGCGGCCCGCTGAACAGGTACGCATGGGCCAGCCGATTCAGGCGCAGGGCGTTCTTCAGTGTGTGCGCGACATGCTCCTGTGCGACCAACTCATCAAATCGCTGCGGGCGATATTTGCGGGCTGTTACGAGGTAACGCTCTTTGGACATGAAAAAAGCTGGGTCCACGTGACAAAGGTAGCCCGTTCAGGCCAGCTCTACAACGACGGGATGCTGGTTCACGTTCGGTGCAGGAGCGGCGAGTCTGATTACGGTTTCTTCAGTTTGAACGCAGCTAAGATGTGAGGTTCACGAAAAGCAGAAGGACTTGATTTCTGTGTGGTGTGGCTTGCCGCCGGTGAGATGGACCAATGATCCAAGCCCCGCGGGAACTCTTCTGGCTGAATTCCTACACGAGCCGGCCACGATTCGCGTTGGCAAATCAGCCCGACGCATAGTAACTTCCAATCTAGTTCAACCAGACTTGGATCATAATGGCGATCAACATTTCTTGGGCGGCGCAAGGCGACGTCAGGATTGCGACGCTTGATGGCAGGATTGACACCAGCAATGCACGGGAATTCGAAGAAAAGATGCTTGAGGGTGTCAGTGAGGACGCCCGGGCATTGTTGCTTGAGTTTTCCGGCATCACGTATATCAGCAGTGCCGGGCTCCGAATTGTGCTCAAGTTAGCCAAGATCTTTTCCAAGCCCAAGTCTTTCGCTGTATGCTCGCTGCCGGATACCGTGGACGAGATCTTTACCATAAGCGGGTTTAGTCAGATAGTCACCGTCTATAAGAGTCCGGCTGACGCGGTACAGGCCATGTAAGTGGACCACACGGTTGTGCAACGCGGCAATCATTCTATCTCATCCTGCCGTCTGAGCTGGCGATTGGCCCTGCTTGGCTATCAAGATATTGGAATTGGCTTTCACGCGGTGCGGTTCATTCGTACGAACCCAAGAAATACCCAGCGGATGATAGCCGGGGTACGCTTAGCAAGGAGCTCCCAAACCCGCAGCGCGCCGTGGTGAAATAGGGAGAAAGCCACACGCCACATTGCCAACCGGGAGAACGCAGCCATCATGGGGCCTGATTCGGACTACAGGAGAAGAATACGCTTGGATCCAATAGAATCGCCCAGCTATGGTTCATCAAAAAAGACGCCTTGCCCAGCAGAAGCGGTCCGGCCGAAAAGATTTGATCAACGGGAGAGAGCCGATCCAAGGATGGCGTGATGCTGCCAAGGTCCGGTGGGTGATCCATGTTGAGGACGAGTGTACCGATCCATACGGCTGTCATGCAATTATTCAATGCCCGGTGGCGACTGCGTGACGCTTGAGGATGTCGCGAAGCTGCCCCGGCTTGCGCGTTACTATGCAGCTCCAGCGTCCAAAACCGCCGTGAGCGTTTATTGCCTGGACCCACCCTTGTAAATATCGGTGCTTTACCCGGTCCACTGGCCGCTCCTTCCCCTTGGTTTCAACTATGAGCATCGTGCCGGAGTGCAACTTGACCAGGAAGTCCGAGCGGTATTTCCTGATCATGCCTTCGAAGGTATACATCACTTCAAACCCGAGATGGTCGTTCTTGACCCATGCCTCTACCTCGGGCGCGTGATCCAGCACCCAGGCATCGGAGTTTTCCCATGTGCTGTCATAGACACAGAAGTTTATGTGACTGCGTTTGGTTTGGCTGCAAGGTCTGCCTGTATACCATGACCTCATATCACCGGTGGAAAGAATCGGATGATCACGATCTAAGACGGGCTCGAGCGAGTCGGTGTTCTCAAAGCGGATAGACTCCCAAAGGTGCCGTACGACTTTGGTCATGTTGACCGTAACTGTGATGCGGCGCTTGAACGGGTCCGCCGCGTAGTCTTGGGGAGTGATTTCGATTTTGCTTCCCCTAATGTACTGTTCCACGATCCGCACCAGTTGCGCGACAAGCAAGGCCTTCCCTCCCGTCCATTCGGAGTGCATCACGTCATACAGCCGGCTGGCTGTTTTAAATATGATCCTTTGTTCCCGCAGCTCCCCTCCGAGCTCGCGGAGTTCAATTTCGCTCAGATCTGCAAGAAATGGTTTGCCGGCTATGGTCGAGGCAAGCTCAGCCGTAAGAGCGGTACTCCTGGCGTCGAGCTCAAGTGGTCGTACGGATGGCAGGTTCAGTGATAGGCGAGCGCGAGAATGGCGGGCGATTCGCACCACGTTGGGCCATGAGATTTCGAATGCCTTTTTGTCCGGTTCCGGCTCGATCAATGTCTTCGGCAACGTAGGAGGTGGTACTTCCTTTCCACTTTCGTGCGGCAGGAATGAGAATGGCACCCCGAAGATGTTTACATACTCTGCTTCCAGCAATCCGGTCTCAGGGTTTACGTCGTAGGACCTGCGACGCAGGCCACGTCCCACTACCTGTTCGCACAGCAACTGACTCGCGAATGCACGTAACCCCATGATGTGGGTGACCGTCTTCGCATCCCAGCCTTCGGTAAGCATCCCGACCGAAATGACGTTCTGAATCATCTCTCCGGGCTGGCTGGGCTTCCCGACGGTATCAACCATCTGTCGCAGCCGTTCCGCCTGCTCACTCTTTGAATTCTGTACCACAAAATCTGCAGCCTCCGCTTTCCTTAATACGTTGGAGTCGATGTGAAGCGTTCTCTCCGGGTCGCACAGTTCAGGTACTGGTATGTGGCCACGGTCAAATGCATGCTTCACTCTGGCGGCTGTTTGGGTTCGATTGGCCACGGTGATCATAACCGGCGGTTTTTCCTCACCTTGGTGCCGCCACGCTTCGGCGGTTTTCTGCCAGTCGTGGCCCAGCATGGTGTATGCGTTAATGACCAGATCCGGAAGAACGCTTTCCGGTCGCACCCGGCGATTGAGATCATCCTTTACTTCTGAATCGCCATAAATGTGATAAAAGCGTGATCGGTATGTATTCGCGTCGGGATATGTGTCATCGCGAATCACCACACGGGGTGTCTTTACCAGTCCGGATTCGATCGCGTCATTGAGCCCGAAGTCGCTGACAATCCAGCCGAAGAGGGCCTCGCCTGTATTTTTGCTGCCTCCGGGCACAAAGGGCGTCGCCGAGAAATCATAGCAACCGAGTATGCCGCGCGCCCGGTTGATCCGGTCGAGGCTTCCCACCCACTTCGTGGCTTTTTCGATGTCCGCTTTGAGAACTCCCCTTACCTGCCTGGCCCCGGCGGGTGTACGCCATGCATGATGAGCCTCATCGTTTATGACCAGGATATTTTTCGCCTTGGCCATTTCACCGAGTGCTTCGCGCACGTAGGCCGCGTCGCTCTTGGGGCCACGCTTATCTACGCTCTTCTTCCGGGCAAGCTGGTCTTTGGTTTCCCAGTTGAGCGCTTGCCAGTTTCGAATTAGCATCCGCCCCTGTCTCAGTTTGTCCATCATTGCGGACGGGACGACGCGAAATTCCTCATAGTAGTTATGTGATTGCTGTGGATCGAGCACTTTAAGCCGATCTCTGACGGTTATTCCGGGTGCAACAATCAGCACGTTTTTTGAGAACCGACTGTCCGTGGGTGCGGCAACCTTGTTTAGGATTTGCCAGGCAATCACCATGGCCATGACTACGGTCTTTCCGGAGCCGGTAGCCATTTTGGCACACAAGCGTCGAAAGGGGCCACCATCGGACAGGAGATCAATGCCGAACTTGTCGGCCTCCGGCGCTTCTGAAATCCAGATCAATGTCTCGGCGGATTCGAGCTGGCAAAAGAAGAAACGACGGCTTGCAAATTCCTCCGGGTCGCGCCAATATTGCAGGAGCCTGGCGGTAACACCGCTGACTCCTAGGTATCCGTTGTGGCGCCATTCGCGAACCCGGTCACGAATCTGATTCACTTTCGAAATCTCACAGAACACGCCCGGATCGTCGAATGCCTTGGAATCCTTGGAGGCAACGAGGTACCCCGCGGGGCGGCGGCTTGGCTTTAGCTCAAAACTGCGCTGCTGGCGGTCGTAGCTCCAATGGTGCTGCGGCTCCTCGTAGGGCGAATTGACAATAAGTCGGTCGATCTTGCTGTCGGCCTCTGTGGCCCCCGGACCTTGATCCTTAATCATCCCGTCCCTCGCGGCTATGACAGGCGCTCCAGTCGCAGCATCGTGCGTCTTTCTTGATCACTTGCCCTGTGGCTGGGTTTCCAGACTCCTGGTGATTGATGGGTCAGGTGGGGAGCTTGAGTATCCTCAAGCTTTCGATTCCGCGCACGTCCACGATCTTGACCGCAACGCGCCCGAACTTGCCGGGTTTGAAGGGGAGAGACTCGGTGCCGTGGTACGCTTCAAGACGGTTGTGATCAATTACTGCTCTTAGACTCTTGACCAGCTTGTTCCATCCGTCTTTGCTCCCTGCCATCGGAAAGAATACTTGGCGGGGATACAAGCTGCGGCCGTCGTAATCAGGATCCAGCATCCACACCGCGATCTGGGTGGAATCACCGGACTCCACCTTGTTGGTTGCAGGGTTGAAATAGTCAAATCCTTTCACCGTCACGCGAAAACTGCCCGCTTCGGGTCCAAGTTCGACGCGCTGAATCTCGGCGTCAGGTTGTCCTATGAGCCAAAACGTGTCGTTGCCGGCTTGTTTCGACTTAAGGTCACTCGTGAGCAAGTCGGCGCTCATCTGGACCTTCAGCAACGTTGCGCCGGGCCACTGCGTCTCATCGATATCTTTCGAGGCTTCAGGATCGAACTGGAAGGCTGCAAACACAAGTGTCTTGGGCCGCGGCACGAGTGTCTGAGCCTCTTCAAGGGCCAGCGCAACTTGCCGCTGTTCCAAGGGGGCGTGATCGGGGCCGAATGATACCACCACACGTTGATTTGCAGTGTGGTTACGAAATTCACCATCGGCGTGAAGCCAGTCATTTCCCGGCAGAGGCTCAAGCCGGGCAAACTGCAGCCGTTGACCCAACCTGCCTTTGATCCCGGTCTTTATCAATTCATCCCGCCAATCCGCTTCACGCACGGTGGCTCCCGAACGGGCAATGGACGAGTCCGCGGGAAGGGAGGCTCCCTGATCCGGATCGCAAACCTCATCGATCGATCGTACGACGGGTGACGGAACGGCTTCTACAGTGAATGGACCGGTAACGCGTGCCTTGTTCCTGTCAATGAGTGGCCGGTCGTACAGATAGGTGGTTCGCCGTGGCTCGTCATACGCCAGTGTCTTGGCAGATACGGTTTCTGTTTTTTCCAGCACGAAGCCTGCTCCCAGGTCTAGGCCGAGCTCCAAAGCCAAGGGATCCGTCTGACGACGCCGACGAGCCGCCGGAGGCCTCGCCCGGGTCGGGCCGGTCGAGGGCGTGGGCGGCCGGGACCCCTCCCCGCTCCGGGCATCGAGTGGGGTGCTCGGGCGGACGGAAGCCGCTCCGGGTACGGACCTTCCAGGGGAGCCGCGATCCGCGCTTCGAGGAAAAACTC
>JAAXGT010000101.1 GCA_012271205.1 Rhodothermales bacterium | reverse complement strand
AAGTGGGGCAATTCAAAAAGTTGGTAATTGGACAGCATTATGACCTCGATGAAGTGCTCGGATACATCACGCTCAGGCAGCGCATTCAAGAAAGCGAGGCACTGGCGGTGTCATTCCGCTACCTGTCTGCAGGACAGGAGATACAAATTGGCGACTTCTCGAGCGAGACGGGGGGGGGCGACAATAGCCAGACGGGCGAGCGTCTCGTGCTCAAACTGCTCAAGCCCGTAAACTTGCAGCAGCCCGCAAATCTGGGCCAGGCAAACGAGCTTAATCCGGCGGCCTGGTATTTGGAAATGCGCAACATTTATGAATTGGAGCGAGGAATCCAGCCCTCCGAATTTGAACTCCAAATCGGCTATGAGCCGCCCGGGCGGGCATCCACCACGACCCTTCCCGGCATCACGGGCCAAGCTACGCTTCTGCAGGTACTGGGCTTGGACCGCTTGAACGAAGACGGCGCCAAAAAACCGGACAACCTGTTCGACTTTCTGCCCAACTTCACGATCAGCCAGAGTAATGGTCTACTCATTTTTCCCTATCTCGAACCATTCGGGAGCCGTATGGCCGATCTTATAAACGCCAGTGGCATCAGTGAAGAAGAGAAGGGATTGGCCCACTCCCAGCTTGTTTTCGACAATCTCTACCGAACCAAGAAAGTCAACGCAGCACGCGACACCAAGCTGAATGTGTACCGCATTGAGGGCTCGTCCAAGGGTGGCATTCCCTCCTTCTATGACCTGAGAGCCTATTCGGGTCTGGTGGAGGGTTCTGTGCGTGTCACAAGCGGCGGGATTACCCTTTCTGAAGGCACGGACTACATCGTCGACTACTTGGGCGGAACGGTAACCATCACGAATCCCGCCCATCTCACCGCAGGACGAGATCTTGACATTGACTGGGAGGAAAACGCGTTTATAAACCTGCAAAAAAAGACACTCCTCGGAGCGCGCCTGGATTATGCTGCCGGTACGAAGGTGATTGCTGGCAGCACCATCATGCGCATGAGCCAGAAGTCCATTACGGACAAGTTTCGGATTGGCGAGGAGCCCGTCTCCAACACAATCTGGGGCGTGGACGGGAGAGTGGATCTGCAACCGCGCTGGCTAACGCGTGCCATAGACGCCCTCCCCCTTGTTCAGACCAAAGAGCCGAGCAATATTGCGGTTTCGGGCGAATTCGCCCAGCTTCGACCCGGCCACACGCTCACTAACGCATTCAAGCTCCAGCGACGTGAATTGCGCAAGGACGGGCGGGATTTTTACAGCGACGAGGTAGATGGGATTTCGTACGTGGATGACTTCGAAGGCTTCGAAAACCTGCTCTCGCTTATGCGACCGGGAGCTTGGCGACTGAGTAGTGCGCCCATTCTTGGCACACCTGAAGCGGAAAGCGAGCCCGCAATCGAACTGACCAACGATACCCGAGCTGTCATGGGCTGGTATCAGCTTACTCAGTCATCGCTGGAGCGATTTGAGGGAGACTTAACGCCGGCCGTGCAACTGGTCACACCACAGCAGGTCTTCCCCAATCGCGAAACGCTGCAAAGCGAACGCGTGCTCACTACACTCGATTTTTACTTCTCGCCGCATCAGCGGGGGCCATACAACTACAACCGGGACCTCGGCGCGTTTCTGGATAACCCCAAGACCGCTTGGGGAGGGATGACGCAGCGCCTGACGGAGGGTAACACTGACTTTACAGCCAAGAACATTGAGTTCGTGGAGTTCGTGTTTCAAGCATTCGTGGACGGAGGTGAGGCAAACCCGGATGCACGGCTCATCGTCGATATCGGAAGCATTAGCGAAGACGTTATCCCGGACAACAAACTCAACACCGAAGATGGTCTGTCACTTTCCGAAGTCGGCCGCGTGGGTGCGCTGGCCCGCTTATCCACCGGACAGCAAAACCAGCTCATCAACCCCATAGACGCAGCAGAGCGCATTACTGAGGATTTGGGGCTCGATGGGCTAGCCTCTTTTCCGGATAACAAGTTCGAGCGTGAAGGCGGACTGGGAACCGAGCAAGTTGCCTTTGCCAACTTTCTCGCCTCACTCGAGAACACCACCAGCCTTCACTACCCGCAGAAACTTGCCCAAGAGAAGGCCAAGGCCAAGTACGACCCGTCTGCGGACGACTATTTCTTCTTTCTGGACAACACGTTTTTCGGCAACCGTCAATTTTATCCCCACGGCGCGAGCATGCAGGAACGGTTTTCCCGGTACTTTTCGGGACATGAACTCAATACAATTGACGCACAACGAAAGTTGGCACCGGGAGGCGAGGGCAACGGCAACACAACGTTTCCTGATACGGAAGACACCAATTTGAACTCGGCATCCGACACCGACAACAGCTACTTCCAGTATGAATTACCATTGGCCCTATCCACGCTGGATGAGTTGGCCCGTCCGGAGAATACCAACGACTACGTCATCAACGAAATCGAGGGATCCAACGGCTGGTATCTGGTCCGCATTCCAATCAAGGATTTTACACGACGGGTCGGTGGCATTCAGGATTTCACGCTTATGGAGTCCATCCGCATCTGGACGACCGGCCACACCAGTCCCGTTACGATACGATTTGCGACGCTTGAGTTTGTCGGCAGCCAGTGGCGAACGAGTGAGACCGTAAACACGACTTCAACAGACGGCACGATGATACCCGAAGAGAATCCACTCACGGGCGCGCGCATCAGCATCGAGAGCGTCAACAACGAGGAAAACACCACGTATGCGATTCCAAATGGTGCAGTGCGCAGCCGCATTCGGGATCCGCAGTCCAGTACAGTGCGCGATGCCCGGGAGCAAGCCATGGTGATTCGGGTCGAGGATCTCCAGCCGGGTCGGCATCTGGCCGTCTTTCACACGTATCCCAGCCAGCAGGATCTGCTGCGATACCGCAACCTGCGAATGTTCCTGCACCTGCACGGGTTTGTAAACGATACTCCGCTTGTGGAAGAGGATCGCGGACTGGTCAAATTCTTCATGCGCCTCGGCGCCAACGAAACGACAGACTATTACGAGTATGAGCAGCCACTAACGCCGAGTCCGCTGGATATGCTACCTGATGAACTCGGGGCGCGAGCTGACTATATATGGCGTACGAATCAGCCCAATCCGGATGCAGACGCAAGTGAGGCGTCTTTTGTCGATCTGAATTCGGTCAACATCGAACTCAGTGCACTGAACCAGCTCAAGTTTCTGCGGGATAATTATGAGGATGCAGAGGGCGCTCCCTTTGATCCTGTGGAAGTCTTCTGGAGTGATGAGCACGCAAATCTGCAGGAAACCATTCGCCAGTTTGCACCGCCAGGCGCTCGAATTGGTGTAAAGGGCACCCCCAGTTTGGCCCGTGTGAATACCATAGTGATGGGCATTCGCAACTCGGGCGGTGAAGAGCATGTGCTGACTGACGTAAACGTTTGGGTCAACGAGCTCCGTGTGTCCGGATACGACGAGAAATCAGGCTTTGCCGCGCTGCTCAACGCAGATTTCAGGCTGGCGGACTTGGGACGTGTCAAGGCTACAGCCCGTGCTCAGACCAACGGGTTTGGTTCTCTCAGCAGCACACTCGCCGACCGGCAACAGGTAAATGTGCGGGACTGGACGATCAACGGGCAGCTTAACCTGGATATCTTTGTGCCTGAGCGCTTTGGCTGGAGCTGGCCACTCAGTATGGAGGTGAAGCAGAATTCCACCCTTCCGAGGTTTGACCCGATTCGGGGCGACATACGGGTGGCCAGCTTGCGCGATGCCATTGCGGCCGACACAACGCTCACGGCGGAAGAGATCAGTCTCAAGCAGCAGGAAACCAACGAGCAGGCGCAATCATTCACCAAAACCACATCCTATACCGCGCGCGCGAACAAAAGTGGTTCGCGCTCCCGCCTGCTGCGAAATACGGTAGATGGCCTCACTTTCAGCTACTCGTTCTCGAATTCAGAAGGACGCACGCCTACACAGCTATTCCGCAATTCGTGGCGCTGGAATTCGACGGTCGGGTACCGGTTAAATATGCGGCGGCCGCGTGCATTGAGGCTCTTCGGGTGGCTACGGAATGTACCTGTCTTGGGGCTGCTAAGCGACATCGGGCTTAACTATCTGCCTTCCTCCTTCGACTACAACCTGAGGGCCAACCGCAATTTTTCGGAAAGCAAGCAACGACCGGATCCCGTACGACAGCGAACGTCCATCCTGCCCGAGGATATTCAGTTTCCCGTGCGCCCGCAGCACCGATTCGGACACACCCGGCGATTTGGTCTGCAGTACAATCCGTTTGGATTCTTAAACCTGAGAGTTGAAACCAATACGACACAAAGCCTGAACGCCGTCGGCGTGGACACGCTTTATTCGGTTATCCTGGTGGATTCACTCGGCGAAGAATCCCGCCTGGACAACACCTCACTAGCCACGCTGATTGACGAGGGGACTATCGAAAGCTCGCAGATCGGCTTGAGCGCATTCGAGCTCAGCGACTTGCAACATATCGGATTCGGACGTGTGCTTGGCCGGGCTTTTGGTGGCCGTGTACCGGGCACAGACGGCATTCGAACTGAAAATTATTCATCCAGGGCCTCGGCCACCTTCCGCCCGCGCCTGCAACGGTTTCGGTTCATGAACTGGCTCCAGTTTCAGGACTTCGCCTACAGTTCTGACTTCACTTGGTCCAATGGATCTGTGGGCAATAATACCGGAGCACAGGCGGACACGCGCGTGACTTTGCGCGGTGGTATGACCGTTCGTCCACAGACCCTCCTCGAAAAATTCGGCTTTTACCGCAAACTGCAGGAATCGCAACGAGCCGCCCAAAACGCCGCACAGGCTCGGCGCCAGAATCGCAAGCAGCAGAAGGAGGAGCGTAGAGCCGCACGCCGGGCCGCACGGGCTGCAGAAAATGATACGACTGCAGCGGCTGATCAGCCGCCGGTTGTCGAGGCTCCACGGGAATTGGAGCCCTGGCCTGACGGGGCCGTTGAAGATACAACGCAGCGGCGGGGACCCCATCTGCCGGGAGGTATTACACCCAAGGCGCTGATGCGAAACCTGCTTCTCGCCGTAACCGGCATTCAGGACTTATCCGTGACATACAACGGCAATCGCGTATCGAACTCGACCAATGTGGGGCGCATCGACGAAAATGGCGACGTAATTGTTCACTACGGCCTGCGTGACGCCGTGTTTAATAGTCAGGGCCCATCCATGCGATACAGGCTGGGCTTTGATCGGACGATTAGTCCGGAGGCCGGCCGTATCATCAACGATCGGCTGCAAGTCAGCGATGCATTGAACACGAATAATACCTACCAGGCCCGTACGTCATTGAATCCAACCCGGAATCTACGCGTCAATTTGAGCTGGAACTTGGGAATGGAGGAAAGGGGAAACCTGACTTACCGCATCCTGGAAGACGGCCTCCCGGGTGCGGACACCACGAATACTGGCGACAACCGAGCCTCAGTGTGGGCATTTGGTTCCTCATACTTGAACCTGTTTACCAGCCAATTGGATCAGTACTGGTCGGACTGTGGCGCGCTGTGCACGGCCGACGGCGACATGCCCGACTCACTACATTCGACCGTGCTCACCAACCGCGTGGTGTATGCAGATTTTCTGGACAGCTATCTGTCCCTCGGATCAAAGGGGGCACTGCCTTTCCCCCTGCCTAGCTGGACTATCAACTATTCCGGCATTTCCAACTGGCCCCTCATCCGCCTCATTACAAACAGTGTTACGCTCAGGCATAGTTACGGAGCGGAGTTCAATTCGGATTTTCGTTCCAATCTGCGCGGTGGCCAAGACGATGCGTTCAACTTGGGCAGCGGTCCCACAATCGCCTTTGAAATCCCGCGCGTGGAAATCGACGCGGTCCGCATTAACGAGCGGTTTCAACCCCTGCTCGGTCTGGACATGTCGTTCAAGGGAAACGTGCAGACAAGTGTGGCCTGGAACAAGACCAATGCTTATTCGCTGAGTACGACAAACAATGTAGTTACCGAAACGCGTACGAGCGAAATCTCGATTACCGCGTCCTTCTCCTCGACGCGGCTCAAGCTGCCCTTTATCAGAAGCCGGCTGAACAACCGCATTAATTTTTCGGTCACGATTTCTCGCACGATCAACGACGACCGCAGCTACTACATCCGTCGTGCCATGGAAGAGGCTATCATTCAGCCGGGATTCGACCCTGTGCTCGCACTGGAAGAACCGTTCGTTGACGTACTTACGAGCACTGCACGTATCCAAGCACTGCCGAAAATAGCCTACCAGTTCAGCAATCTAGTGTCGGCTGACCTCTTCGTGCAGTACGAAGATTTTGTCGGGGACAGCCGCCGCCTTCCATATACCTCGATCAAGGGCGGCTTTAATCTGCGCCTCAACTTCTCACACTGACCGTGCCGGATTCAAAAATCGCATCCGATAAAAGAGAGGTCGTCGTTTGCCCGTTGGGGCGTGTGGCGTACAAACCCACGTGGATACTGCAGGAGCGCATTAAGGAGCGCTTGGTACAGGCCAAGAAACAAGGCGAAATTTTGCCGCATGTACTGCTGCTTTTGGAGCACCCCCCGGTGTATACTATGGGCAAGAGCGGCCAGGCAAATCACATGTTGCTGGATGCACGTGCCCGTGCCCAGCATGGGGTCGAATTCTACTACATCGACCGGGGCGGCGACATTACCTACCATGGGCCAGGACAACTGGTAGCGTATTTTCTGCTGGATCTGGATCGCTTCTATCGCGATTTGCATCGGTTCATGCGGGACTTGGAGGAAACCGTGATTCGCACGCTGGCCGAACATGAACTTTCGGGCTTTCGAGTGGCGAAGCGCACCGGAGTATGGGTTGGCGCGCGCAATTATGAGCGCAAGATCTGTGCCTTTGGCATTCGCAGCAGCCGGTGGGTCACCATGCACGGCCTTGCGCTGAACGTAGATCCGGAACTCGGCTTTTTCGATCACATCGTACCCTGCGGCATCGAGGATCGCGGGGTAACCTCAATGGTCCGGGAATTAAACCGTTCTGTCAGTCTGGATGCCGTAAGCCTGCAACTGGTACGCCATTTCTCCGAGGTGTTTGGCGCGACTACGCGCACCTTGGGGATGGATCAAGCGTATACCTTCTTGGCATCTGTGTTTGAGAGCCCCCACCTGCGCAGTGCCTTGCACCCCGGTCCATGAGCACATCCAATCTTGAATTGTTTGCAATCGAACTGGTCGTACAACTGTTCAGTCAGGATCTGAAAAATGACCATTCGACGCCGATGCTCGTGCTCTATGATAAGGTAGCGCGGCGCGAGCACCTCAATGTCTTCTATGATTCCGAAGTGGACCACTACGTTATCTGCGAGGCCAGAAACTGGCAAGTGTATGAGGAGGACATCATTGAATTCGGCTACGCACTGGCCACAGAATTGAAGGAGATTGCGGCGTACAAAAGCATCAGGGACACTGCCGGCTATCTGGTCGACGCGGCCGTGAAAGACGCGCTGCTTCCGGCGATGATATACGAAGTCGCCCTCGAAGAAGACGACAACTAGCCTGAACTTCCACTTGGACTTGGACTACGTGAATAATCGAGACCTGATTTGTTTAGCTATTCGTGTAGCCTCTGCGGTATTGTCTGTCTTGTAGTAGGCCAAAGGCCTGTCATAGTTTAATGGCCAAGGACTGAAGGTGATTTTTCTGCCAGAGTAACCCAATAGATCCTGCCCATGTCCATAAAGTCTTTTTGCCCGACCCTGCTCACTGCGAAGTTCAGGCTAGCCTCAATTCCCGCGGTGATAATGCCCTGTGACAATCAGGGTCGTTTTGAGAGCTGTATGCGG
>JAAXGT010000050.1 GCA_012271205.1 Rhodothermales bacterium | reverse complement strand
GCCCAACTCATGAAGGTGCCGTACATGCTCATCGTGGGGGCGAAGGAGGCGGATCGTCAGGAGGTAGCCGTGCGTGAGCGTTCCGGCGAAGACTTGGGCTCCATGCCGCTCGATTCGTTCATGAAACACGTGCGGCAGGAAACTGATACCCTGTCAGGCCGGAATCGTTAGTTGACGGGCGCACGGGAGGCTCGGCGCAAACGGATGTATGGCCCGTTGAAAAATAGCGTCATGCCACACTTTTCCCAATCCCATATAATCGGCCTGATTATGCCGGCCGCTTGACCCGGTGCTGTGTTTGACGATTGATCAGTGGAGTTTCCGAGGTTGAACCTTGTTTACTGAAGAGCAGCCTGCTCGATGCCAGCCAATATGGACCTACGCCTCAAGGCTGATGTAATCGAGGTTCACATGACGGACTTCCAAGCAGTATGAGTAACAACCGTGTACGCTACTGCGCACGCGATCGATTTTCAGAATGTTTTGTTGTCGAGGCACTTGAAATGAACCCGGAGGGATGCCAGAATCGATTGCCCGCGATAGTCGTGACTCGTTTCCTTGCTGCATGGTTGCCTGATGCCTGAATGAATCGTGCGTGCACGATTCATTCGCATAACTATATCATGCGCGCACGATTATTGCACGTATTTGATTCGGTCGATCTTGGTGCCGTTGCTCCATTCCCAGCAGGACACAGTCTTTTGGGTTCGAATCGGGCCACACTGAGGGGAGCTTCGGAAATCGAGGCTGGAACAGTATCCCTCAAGTAGTATCATCGGGGAGTTCTGCAACTCGCAGAGCCGGGCTTTCAAAGCAGATCAATTTGGGAAGACTCAATTCCAAGAAACGCGTAGCTTCCACATATGCGGAAGCTACTTGTTTAGCCGTCGGACCCAACCCAGCGATGCGCTGGTGATCACGGCCATCACGGCGGCCAGGCCGTTGAACAAAATGTCGCGGTAGTCGAACACGCGGCTTGGAAGAAGCAGCTGGATGCACTCGTCGATCACTCCAATCAGTCCCGTCGCCAGCACAGCCAGAACTGCCACGAACGGAACACGACGGCCTTGGCGGGCTCGCTCCTTCAGGGCTTCGTAAATGAATAGCGCGACGACACCGTATTCGATCAGGTGAGAGCGCTCCGTCGGGATCGACATCCTTACAAAAATTAAAAGATATGCGGCCACGATTCCCAAGTAGATACCAATCTCGGGAACGCCAGGTGGCAACTTCAAACCTTGAATGACGACAGCCGCAAGGACCAGGAAGCAGGCGATTATAAACAGTCCCTCGCCCAAGCCACTTTCGCCCAGAAACGCCGACAGGGTCCGTGCCAACCCGAGTGTGGAGTAGATTGCCGAAACGACAACAAGCGTCCAGATCCAGAGGTGCCGTTCCCGGGCCGAAGTGAATTCAATCAATGAAATCGTTAAACCGTCTGCGGCTGGAAGAACTGCTGCGTGGCGAGTTCAAATTAAATGACCCGTGGATAGCCCAGTTCTTGCCATCCAATAAATCCTGCCTGTCTGCACGGCTTTCTGGTACAGCCTGCACTGTGGGGGGCCTTCCGCGCCTTGTATCGGTCTCAGCGGTTATCCGCACTCTGCAAGCCCTGCGGATTCCCGGTGTGGACGCTGAACCTTTTCGGGCCAGCTTACAGCTGCCTCAGCTGGATCCTGCACATGTGTGGCCCAGGTAGGGAGATCATCCAGGTGCTGAGCCAGTTCGTCAAAGCAGGTCTGAATAGCCGCTTGAATACGCGTCACGGCTTGGTCCAGGGTCACAATTTCCAGCTGTTTCGAACGGCGCCGGCCGAATTCTATGCCGCCACGCTTTAGCGAGCGCGCACTGATGGTACACCGTAGCGGCATGCCGCGCAAATCCGCATCTGCAAACTTGACGCCCGGACTTGCATCGCGATCGTCGTACAATACCTCAACACCGGCCTTGCACAATGCGTCATACAAAGCCTCCGCTTTCTCACGGACTTTCCCCGTACGGCCCAGCGAAATCAGAATAACGTGGTATGGGGCCACCGAAATCGGCAGATCCATTCCGTAGTCGTCACTGTACTCTTCTGCGACGCATGCAAGTGTGCGTCCGACACCAATTCCGTACGATCCCATGACGATCGGGTGCTCGGTGCCCTTCTCATCCGTGTACGCAGCTCCCATGCTATCGCTATAGCGTGTGCCCAACTGAAAAATATTTCCCAGCTCCACGCCCCGGACAATTTTCAACGGCCGGCCGGCTATGGGATCCGGCGCACCATCGTATGCGAGCGCTATTGGAGCTACGATATCAGCCTCGAAGTCCCGTCCGTAATTAGCGCCTGTAAAGTGATAATCCCGCTCGTTAGCTCCCATAACAAGATTACTGGACGTGGCCACCAGATCATCTACAATCACTATGGCGCGATCGTGGTCAATATTCCGGGGGGATGCATAGCCCGGCACGCAGCCGGCTGCTTCGATTTCGTCGGCTTCGGCCACACGTATGGCTTGGGCACCCACCTTGTAACGCACCTGCAATTCATTCACCTCCAGATCGCCCCGGACTACGGCTGCTATGAGCTTGGGGGGGGGCTCCGGCCCAAAGTCACCCATATAGAAGACCATTTTGGCTGTCTGACGTGTACTTACGCCGCAATAGGCCGCCACCATGGCAATGGTGGACTGACCCGGCGTGTGCACGCGCGTCAGCGGCTGCGGCGCCCCATTGTCATCCGGCTTCTTCCGGAAGGTGGCCACGTCCAGATTCGAAGCGTATCCGGTTTCTTCGCAAATGGCCAGAGAGTCTTCGCCAATGGGTGTCACATACATGAACTCGTGCGCGATCTTGCCGCCCATCATGCCGGGGTCGCTCTGAACGGCGACAAGGCTCAGCCCCACCCGTGCTCCAATGCGGTAGTAGGCGTCATAGTGCGCTTGATACTGCTTCTGAAGTCCGGCCAAGTCCACATCCAGCGTGTACGAATCCTTCATCACAAACTCGCGAACGCGAATAAGGCCGCCGCGGGCCCGCAGCTCATCACGGAATTTGGTCTGCATGTGGTAGACCATCTGTGGCAACTGCCGGTATGACTTGATTTCGGTCTTACAAAGGTTGGTGACCACTTCCTCGTGTGTCATGGCCAGTACCAGATCACGGCCGCGCCGGTCGGTAAGCCGACCCATTTCGTCGCCAATTTCGTACCAGCGCCCGGAACTTTGCCAAAGCTCAGCCGGATGTACAACCGGCATGCACATTTCCTGTCCGCCGATAGCATCCATCTCCTCCCGCAAAATCTGTTCGATCTTGCGCAAAGAACGGTGCGCAAGCGGCAAGTACGAATAAAGCCCCGCTGCCAGTTGCCGAATGTAACCGGCACGTACCAGCATTTGACTCGAAGCCGAATCCGACTCCGAAGGAGCTTCCCTCAAAGTCTGTCCAAAGAATTTCGATAAGCGCATGCCAGGGAATTTGGAGGCTAATCTCAGAATCTACGTCGACAGGGTCGCAGCCGGACTCACCCCACCACAATGCACCGGCAATTCACACGTGCCTGCGGCGGGCTCCAGACATGAAAGTTCAGTGCAGGAGAAATTTTTGTGTCAGGACTATTTATATTCAATCTAAATAGATATTATTACCGCGGCAACTCACGACAACGGCCTTATGCCTCCAGCCCCGCTTACCTCGTTTGCCGATGGCGCCGATCTTGTGGTCAGCGCAGTGGACGGGAATGCAGAGCACCGGTTGCGCGATGTTGGCCTGCGAGAGGGTGCATTCGTAGCCGTACTGCAAAATACAGGTGATCTTATCGTGCGTGTAGCAGGCTCTCGGATCGGGCTTCGCCGCGAAATGGCTGCGCACATACTGGCCACGCCGATACAGCCATGACACTCAAGGACTTGCGGCCGGGCGAATCCGGTATGGTTAGTGGATTCCACGGACAGAGCACACCGGTCCGCCTCATGGAAATGGGGCTTCTTCCAGGCACCGAGGTGAAAGTTGTACGCTTGGCGCCGCTTGGGGACCCTATGGATCTCAAAGTGCGAGGGTACCACTTCTCCATTCGAAAGGCTGAAGCCGCCCACGTTTTCGTCAAAAAGGCCGCGATCTAAGGCCCATGCCTGATGAGGCACCCCGTCTGCGCGTCGCGCTCGCGGGCAATCCGAATGTTGGCAAGACCACGCTCTTTAACCGGCTGACCGGGTTGCGTCAGAAGGTGGCGAACTACCCGGGCGTCACGGTGGAACGCAAAAGTGGTAAGCTGACGGGTGCGCCGGATGTGGAAGTCATTGATCTGCCGGGCGCTTACAGTTTAACGCCCCGCTCGATGGATGAGCGCATCGCGTATGACATGCTCATCGGTCGGCTGGAGCGTGCACCAGATGTGGTTGTGTGCATTGTGGACGCCGGCAATTTGGAGCGCAACCTGTACGTCGCAAGCCAAATCATGGATCTCGGGTTGCCGGTCATCATCGCACTTAACATGGTGGATGCAGCTGTGTCGAGTGGCCTGGTGATTGATGCTAACAAGCTCACGGCCGCTCTCGGGGTGCCGGTCGTTCCTATGGTGGCTAGACGCGGTGAAGGCCTGGAAGAATTGCGCACCCATATCCTGTCTCCGCCCCCCGCACCCGGAGGGCGCCGCTGGCTGCTCATGGATGCCGTGCAGGCGCGTATTCCGGCGCTGGAGGCCATGCTGGCCGAAGAAGTGCCCGAGACTCGTGCGGAGCACCGTTTCACAGATGTTCTACGGGCGTTGGCAGCGGATGAGGCACTGGAACCGTGGCGCGAGCGTGCGCCACGGTTTACGGCTCAAGTCGAGGTGCAGCGCGAGGCCTTTGCTCAGCGCGGCATTGCGTGGCGACATGCAGAGGTTTCAGGACGGTATGCATGGCTGGGGCCGATAGTCGAGGAGGCGTCCACCCGGGTCAAGGGGCCGGCCACCTTCAGCGATCGGGTCGATAGCATAGTTACACATCGCGTGGTTGGTCCGCTGTTCTTCCTCGTACTGCTGGCCCTGATCTTTCAGGCCATTTTTTCCTGGGCCACGCCGGCTATGGATCTGGTCGAAGCAGGTGTTGCCTGGCTGAGCAGTATCGTGCAAAGCGTGCAGCCGGGGCACGTGCTCATGGACCTGCTGACCGACGGCGTCATTGCCGGCGTGGGCAACGTCGTGGTGTTTTTGCCACAGATCCTGCTGCTCTTCTTCTTCCTGGGCCTTATGGAGGACACGGGCTATATGGCCCGCAGTGCCTTCATAATGGATCGCCTTATGAAGCGCGTAGGCCTTAGCGGCGGCTCCGTGCTCCCGCTGCTTAGCTCATTTGCGTGTGCGATTCCCGGCATAATGGCCGCGCGAACTTTGGACAATGAGCGTGATCGGATCATTACGATCATGGTGGCGCCGCTAATGAGCTGCTCCGCGCGCCTTCCCGTGTACACGCTCTTCATTGCGGCCTTTATTCCCCAGGAGCAAGTACTGGGAGTGGTTGGCTTTCAGGGATTGGCCATGTTCAGTATGTATCTCATGGGCATCGTAATGGCCTTTGTAGCTGCTGGTGTCTTGAAAACCTTTGTGTTCAAAGGCCCGACGAGCTATTTCGTAATGGAATTGCCGCCATACCGCAGGCCGCGAATGAAGCAGGTGCTCTGGCGGATGGTGCAGCGCTCCAAGGTGTTCTTCGTACGGGCCGGCAAAATAATTTTCGGACTCAGCATCGTCCTGTGGTTCTTGGCCAGCTATCCCAAGGTTCCGCCCGCACCGGAGATGGAACAGGCCAGAGAAACTGTGAGACTGGAGCGCGAAGCAGCTTTGGAAGAAGCCCGTGCTCTTGCCGCTTTGCATGTGGCGGATGTGGCGGCATTTTTCGCCGGTGACGGAGTTTCGGGAGAGGGGGAACTCCATCCGGATTTGGTGCAGGCGCGTGTGCTTGCCGAGTTGGCTGCAGACCATTACGAGGCGAAGTTGGACAGCCTGGAGCACGTAGATCAGGCACACCAGATCCGGGGCAGCCTGATTGGTTATTTCGGGCGCTTTCTGGAACCCGTGATGCAGCCGCTGGGATTTGACTGGAAAATCAGTGCGGGCTTGGTAACGGCCTTCGCGGCCCGGGAGGTAATAATCTCGACGTTGGGTATTATTTACAGCGTCGGAGATGAAGCCGGCAGCGTAGCCCTGCGTGACGCCCTGAAGGCAGACCGCTACCCGGATGGACGCCTGGTTTTTACACCGCTGGTGGCCGTCAGCCTGCTTGTCTTTTTCGTGTTCGCCCTTCAGTGCATGTCCACACTTGCCATTGCCCGCCGCGAAACCAACACGTGGCGATGGCCAGCGGTAATGTGGCTCTACATGACGGCGCTCGCATACTTTGCCGCACTGGTCGTGTACCAGGGAGGGCAACTGCTTGGATTTGGATAAATGTGGGCCCAGAGGGACTTGAACCCCCGACCAACGGATTATGAGTCCGGTGCTCTAACCGACTGAGCTATGGGCCCGATTACGGATAAAACGCCTTGAAAATTGTGTGGGTTCACTCCTTGGACAAGGGCACCGCGCAGGCGATTTTGCGTTTCTGTAATAAAACTATGTTTACCGTGCGCCAGATACTTGCCCTCATATTCACGCTGGGACTTCTGCTTGGATGTCAACCGGATCCGTTGCAGCCAGCGCAGGAAGGGCCACCGGGTCCTTTGCAGGGGACCCTTGTGGACTTGACCTACAGTTTTGATTCCACGACGATATACTGGCCTACGGCGTCCGGCTTCAAGCTGCACGTTGACGCCAAAGGCTGGCAAGATGGAGGCTATTATTACGAGGCCAACTCGTTTGAATCAGCCGAGCACGGTGGCACGCATCTTGATGCTCCGGTCCACTTTGCGGAAGGAAAATGGGCATCCGATGAAATCCCGCTCGATCGCCTGATAGGGCCGGGTGTTGTAATAGACATCTCCGAAAAGGCCTTGGCCGATAGGGATTACTTGATCAGAGCGATGGACCTGAAAGCCTGGGAGGCGGAGCATGGTCTGCTGCCTGAAGGCTCGATCGTGCTCTTTCGTACCGGCTATGGACAGTACTGGCCAGATCGCGTTCAGTATATGGGAACAGACATTCGGGGGGCAGAGGGCGTAGCCGCGTTGCATTTTCCCGGGCTGGATTCGGATGCGGCCGTCTGGCTTCGGGAGCAACGCCGTGTGCGCGCCGTAGGTATTGACACGCCCAGCATCGATTACGGGCAGTCTACCCGGTTTGAAGCACATCAGGAACTTTTCGCAGGCAACATACCGGTGTTCGAAAACGTAGCGAATTTGGATGCCCTGCCGATCCTGAATTTCAATGTTATTGCGCTGCCAATGAAGATCACTGGGGGGAGTGGCGGGCCGCTCCGCATTATAGCGATTGTACCTTGATAAAACCATGGGGAGTCGTCGAATCGACAAGACTGACGCACACATCCTGAATCTGCTCCAGGAATCAGGGCGCATGAAACGCAACGCGATTGCTGATCTGGTCAGCCTCAGTGTGCCCAGTGTCAGTGAACGAATGCGAAAGCTTGAAGGGCGCGGGGTGATTCAGGGCTACCATGCCGTGATCGACGCCAAGCGGCTAGGTATGGACATCACTGCGTTTATTCGCGTGTCAGTCGACACGTCTATCCATTATGGGGCTATGATAGACCATGTCTGCGAGTGGGTCGAGGTGCTGGAACTGCATTCCATAACCGGAGAGGGGTCTCACATTCTCAAGGTTCGTACGCGCAATACAGCAACACTGGAGGTTCTGCTTTCGCAAATTCAGGGCTGGCCTGGTGTTATTGGAACGGTTACGAGTATTGTCCTGAGTACGTACAAGGAAACCCGGCAATTGCTCGTTGTGCCGGAAACGGAGTCACGCCGGAACCTGTGAGCACTGGGCTCGCCTTTACCCGTCGCATATTTGGCCTGCATGTCTGAGACACTCCCTGTGATTGCCGTGCCACCCTCAGAATCTAGTAAGCAGGACCGCGAATGGGTAGCCCGGGCACTGGAAGGGGACGAGTGGGCTTATGCACAGCTTGTAGGGAAATACAGCAAGGCGTTACATCATCACATTTCCCGGACGGTTCATGCGACGCGCGAAGTGGAAGATCTGGTGCAGGAGGCTTTCATCAAGGCGTTCAATGCGCTCGGGACATACTCATCCAGTTACGCTTTTTCGACTTGGCTTTACAAGATTGCCACCAATCATGCCATAGATTTTTTGCGCAAGAAGCGGCTAAAAACACTTTCGATCGACAAGCCGGTGCAGGGCAAGGATGGCGAACTGCAAATGGAATTGCCGGATGTCACTTACCGCCCGGATCGCCATATTGTGGAGAGTCAGCGCAGCGACGTGTTGAAAGCTGCCATTGACAAGTTGCCGCCCAAGTACCACCGGGTCATAGTGCTGCGCCACCAGCAGGAAATGACGTACGAAGAAATTGCCGATACACTCCAATTGCCTTTGGGAACCGTCAAGGCACATATCTTCCGTGCACGCAGACTGCTGTACGCCCGCTTGCGCGACAAGCGGGATTCGCTCTAAACAAGGGAATCCGTGATAGATCGATACACGCACCCGGACCTGCGCAGACTCTGGAGCGAGCAGCGCCAGTTTGAGGCCTGGCTCGAAGTAGAGCTTGCCGCCTGTGAGGCCTTTGCAAGGCTGGGATTAATTCCGGCTCAGGATGCCGTGTTACTCCGCAAGAATGCTTCGTTCGACCTGAGCCGCATCCACGAGATCGAGAAGGCCACGCGGCATGATGTGGTCGCATTCACGCGGGCAGTGAGTGAAACGCTCGGGCCGGAGCGAAAATGGGTGCACTACGGTTTGACATCGTCTGATGTGGTTGACACAGCTTGGTCCGTGCGACTTAGTGAGGCCAGCCGGCTGATTCTGGCGGAGTTGGACCGGCTCTTGGAAGTCCTTCGCCAGAGGGCTCTCGAGCATAAATACACCCCTATGATGGGCCGCACGCATGGTGTGCACGCAGAGCCGACGACTTTCGGCCTCAAGTTGGCCCTTTACTTTGCGGAAATGCGGCGCAATCGCACACGCTTTGTAAATGCGGCCGAAGATGTACGTACGGGCAAGCTTTCAGGGGCGGTGGGCACATTCGCATACACTTCTCCTGACGTGGAGCGCATAACATGTGAAATCTTGGGCCTGATTCCCGAACCCATTGCCACTCAGGTTATCCAGCGGGACCGGCACGCGCATTATGCCAATGTATTGGCCCTTATCGGTGCCACGCTCGAAAAGATGGCTGTGGAGATGCGCCATCTGCAGCGCAGTGAAGTACGCGAGGTAGAGGAGGCGTTTGGCAAAGGACAAAAGGGATCCAGTGCCATGCCGCACAAGCGCAACCCCGTAGGATCAGAAAACATCACCGGTTGTGCGCGCCTGCTCAGGGGTTACGCTGTGGCCGCGCTGGAAAACGTGGCTCTATGGCATGAGCGGGATATCTCGCATTCTAGCGTAGAACGTGTAATGCTTCCGGACGCCACTACCATAGTCCATTACGCACTGCACCGGTTTGCGGGCATACTGGAAGGATTGGTCGTGGATAAGAGCCGCATGCAGCGCAACCTGGAGCAGACATTTGGTCTTTACAACAGTCAGCGCATAATGCTGCTGCTAATAGACTGTGGCTTTTCGAGAGAAGCGGCATATGACTTGGTGCAGCCGCTGGCCATGCAGAGCTGGTACGAGGAACGATCCTTCAAAGAGGTGCTGCTTTCGTCGCCCGAAGTCTTGGCTCACCTAAGCAAAGAGGTAGTGGAAGACGCATTCAGTGCGGAACATCACCTCCGCCACGTAGACACCCTGTTTGCTCGCGCGGGAATAGTATGAGTGTTTGACGACATCTCTCAGTGGACACCTTTGGCTCCCACCAGAGCTGCGTGTTTTGGGAGGATTACCGGTTTAAGTGAAATTTCGCCTCTGATCTCGTACAGTCGGGGATAACAGGGCAGAGGCGGACATTTATACAGAAAGGGGATCACGTTATTGGAGCTGCAGAAGATATTTCCGGACGAAGCAGCAGCGCATGAGTGGTTCGAGTCCATTGGATGTAACCGTCTGGCAAACCCGTTATTTCGGATAGGCGAGGCGGTATTGGAGGTGGTACCGGGGCAAACTTGGATCTGGTGTCGCCGGTTTATGGTTGGTCCGGCCAGCGAGGGGGCAGCCATTCGTTTAGGTGCTGGGGGGAGGCGTCGATAGGCGGAAGAGTCCTTCCTGAGGATGGCCCCTGGGCCCTTGGCCGGGGCCCCACAGCGAAGAGCGCCCCGCCGCCCGCGGCGCGGCCGCAGGCGAACCGGTATAGTGTCAAAGTTAGTTGACTTCGGGCGGTCGCAACCGGTTTGAAGTGGACGCAATAGAGGACTTCGGCCCGCGTTCCGCCCAGGCTTTTTGCCGCTTCGGCCAGTGTTCAGCGCCGGGGATCCGGTACCAGCGCGGTTCGGTCTCCCGGAGGGCCATCGCGACCCCC
>JAAXGT010000067.1 GCA_012271205.1 Rhodothermales bacterium | reverse complement strand
GGGCTGATCCACTTCGACGAAACACCGTTCGACAAGTTTTCATTGGAGAGAGATCTGGATGGAGAGGACTGGCGCTGTTTCGACGCCGCGCCAAGATTCCCGCTGAGATGGAACCGGCGATCACGCTGCGCAACCTGCATTTGGTCGGCGAAGATGGCCGGATGACGCACGCTGGCTCTTGGCCCGCAACATTCGCAAGTTTAATATCAGCGCCGATGTCGCCTGCGCTCTGTTCATGGGAACCGACAAGATGCGCATTCTCGACAGGCGCGACTTCCACGGCGATGTCTGCTCGATGATTGAGGACGTGATGGCTTGGATTCTCTCCAAGATCAATATCGAGTACATCATTAGGCACGTGAAGCGGGAAGAGCGTCCAGAACTCCCTGAAGAGACTATTCGTGAGGCGGTCGTCAATGCTCTGGCCCGCCGCGACTACCGCTCCACCGCCAATGTACAGGTTTACCTTTTCACGGATCGACTCGAGATCATCAGCCCCGGCGAATTACCCGCCGGCATGGCTGAAGCGGACCTTGGCATCAAGAACATTCCACGCAATCCACTTTTGTTCGGTATTCTGCACCGGATGGAGGCAGTCGAGAAGATCGGTTCCAGCATCCGACGCATCCGCAACCTGTGCCATGAACACGGGGTGGATGAGGCCCTGATCGAGGTATCGGAGTCATGGGTGAGCACGACTTTTCCCCGGCCGACCGCACATGTCCGAATCGAGTCCAGACTAAGCCGAGAGAGGGTGACACCCAAGTTGAGAGAAAGGCCCAAGAAACCCCTAAAATATTTTCGAACAGCACCTTACAGCGGCTTGCAAACATACTGGAGGACGTGACCGCACAAGTTGTCTGGCATTGCCAAGTGCCTCGCACGGCAAGGGAGATCATGGTCCTGCTGAGATTGAAGCACCTAAAGACATTCCGAACAAACTACCTCCAACCTCTGCTTGATGCCGAGTGGCTGGAAATGACCACCCCGGACAACCTCGCAGCAGCAAACAGAAGTACCGACTTACGGAAAAGGGCCGGGAGTTGCAGGACCAACTAAGGCAGATGCAATGAGCCTCTCATCCTATACCGAAGGGAATTATATACGAGAGTTAACAAGGGTTTCGGTGGGTTACACATCAATGTGTTGAAGATCCATGAGGTTTCTCTCCCTACCGTACTCCGCACGCCAATAGTTCAGTTGAGCCTTTCCTCCTTCAGTTCTGCCTTCTGCCCCTTCGACCTTGCAACAAAGACGTCATATGTTCGACCCAACGTCCATATGGCTGCGCTGATGCAAATCATCATGGCCGTCACCAGATAAATGGATTCCGTAACGCGCAGAGACCAGCGCACAGACCGATACCCGCCTGCACCGAGCCAGGCCGCACCAACCATCACCCCTATTAGTCTTTCGCCTTTCCAGCATTGATATCCCTTTCGCCAGGCCAAGGTCCCCTTCGGCAGGCATCTCTGGCAAGGGGTGGACCGCGCGCACTCTGTAATCATGCGGCCCGCCGCCATTTCTCCTTGAGCCCCCGCATTCCCCGTTGGCCTTAACGCGGTGGCCGTGTCCACATAATCGTTGCCGATTGTCTATGTGATCCGTGCCGCCCGGTCCAAGTCACGCTGCGGCTGATCTGTAAGCGCATTGCCATGGGGCCACGGCGGTCAGCGTCTCGCAGGTCCTGTATTTACCCTGCATCCTGGCAACCAGCGTGCCCAGCCGGAGTGGCATGTCCACCACCCCGTTGCCCTCGTTCAGCCAGAACGTGAACTCGCCCAAGTACGCCGGCAGGGGCTTCATGCTCCAAGGGGGTAGAGGCCCGTGTAGCCGCGCTTGCCCCCGCTCCAAACGCTTTCCACACCCTTCGGACTCGCCCTCTCGTTCACCTAATTCCTAGGCCGAATGGTGGACAGTCTCATGGATGCACCCTCGTCTTCAAGTCCCGTGCACGCTCCGGGCTCGGTCGGGCAAACCGTCAAACCCGGTTCCACTGCCCCCTGGATGACTCCCGGAAGCGGGGCCTAGTCCGGGGCGGACACGGCCCTTACGCTCCGTCTCGCTCGCGCAGTCCGAGAACGGCCGGCTGCCCGCGGGGCCTCTACCCGGCCTCCGCTTCCTGGACTCGTGTTGGTTCGCCGCCAAGCCCCCGAGATACGTTTCGTCCACTTCCATCTCCCCTGCCCACAGCTCCGAGAACCGGTCGCTCACGCTTTCCCGGAGACGTTACACCATGTACCCCGCCGTTACCCCTCATTCCTTGCATAACGGCCGGCTGGACACGCTTGGGCGCGCCGCAACCAACCTTGGAGGCCGCGTAGAGCCCCTTGCGGAGATCCACCTTCGCGTACTCAAGCGGCGGGCCCGTGAAGGCGATGAAATACTTCCGACAACCGCCACACCCGTAGCGCCCCAGACACGTCTTCTGCGCTGTGATCCGGTCAACCGAGCCACACCGCACGCACACCAGGATATCGCCCCAACGAATCGGCTGGAAGTAGGCGATAGCCGACTCGCGGGTCGGTACTGCTGCATCCGGTCAAACAGCCACAGCGTTTCGGCTTGGAGTTTCATGACGGGATTAGTTCATCAGTATGCCCTATGTAAGAACAATGTTTGCCTTTGTTTCACCAATCAGCCCGTAACCCCATAATTTACAGTATCTTAGTCATACTATAAACACATTTTCTGTCAACTCTCGTATATAATTCCCTAATTTTTTTGGCTCCGCGGGTATCCGCTATGACACTACCAAGGGCCTGAGATAAACAATTACGGCTCCCCACCCGCTTCTGTCTGGTGCATTGTGCCACGACGATACCTCCGGCTCTGATTCCAGCAGTTTCAGGATGCGTCGACGGAGTACGCTGCGGCCTTTCCCGTGAATGATTCGTACACGACAGATACCGGCTGCCTGACAGGCGCGTAAGTATTCCCGCGTGACGTCCGCTGCATCGCGCGGATTGAATACGTGCAAATCAAGCACGCCATTAATTGGATATTTTGTGGCGTCGTCCAAAAGTCAGATCGCCAGGTTATAATAGGCCGCGACCTCTTCGTAGCTTCCAAGGTCTAACTGACTTGGGGGGGGATATCCGTCAATCACGACCACTTTGACCGTAAGCGGTTCACCAAAATCCTCGTCGATCGCAGCCCACACCGCTGGATCCACACTGGATGCGTCGAGAAAAAGATCCAGTAATTGATAGTCGTACGCGTAACCGAACATGACAGCATAGTCCACCAACGGCACATCGGCAGATTCGTAAGCAAACGTGTACGGCAAGGCCGTCCAAGTGCCTTCCAAGCGGGCATATGCAAGTACCGCACCATGATCTACGACGGTCGGGGTAATTGCCGGTATTATGTATTGCTGGGATGCAAAGTTGGACGCATGTTCTGCCTGCCGTGTCGAAAACGTCAGAAACACCGACTGTACGTTGGCATTCCCCGGTGGCCCAACGACCTTCTCCGTACAGCCCGCCGCAATCATTACAGACAATACTAAAATCCAGCGGTTCACCATTTTTTCACCCCCCACACGTGATTTACAGTGTGCTATCCTCCCTGCAAATAGCGGGCCATTCGCCATCTAATGTACCGGACTAGTGTGCCATGCCAGATTGAGCTTCCGAAACTGTCCACGAGTGATTCGTCTTCACAAAGTGCGGCTAATCCCCTATATTATACAGGATTGGTCGTGCAGCTGACTGGATCGGGGGGGTGATCGCCTGCCCAGCAGCCGCAGATATGGTATACCCAAGTGTTCGGGTGTACTAATTTTGCCCGCCTGCACGTTTCTTTACCCAGAACGTAACGAAGCACGGGCCGGACACGTACCAGTTTATTGACAAGCAGCGTCCATGAAGATGGACGTAACACTCTAACTAACCGAAAACATAAAAGGTGCCGGGCGTGGCAAAAACAGCACGTATTATCCGTAAATCGAGCCGTCGCAGGACGGAGTTGCCCCCGCGTACGGCCACAAGCCGGTTTAACGCACTTCTGGAGATGTGCGATGAGGATCTCATGGAGCATTTCCAAGCGGGAACGGTGGAGGCATTCAACATCCTCGTAGATCGCTACAGCGAGCGGCTGATGCATTATCTGTTCAGCTTCCTGGGCGATAAGAAGCGGTGCGAGGATCTGCTTCAGGAAACTTTCCTGCGCGTTTATCGCAACCGGCATTCGTACCAGCGAATTGCCAAGTTTTCGACGTGGCTCTACACCATTGCCGGCAACCTAGCCCGTAGTGAGTACCGCAAGCGCAAGCGGCGTCGGATGTATTCCATTCAGTCCGTGAACCGGGACAACGAGGAGTACGAGATGGCTATTCCAGACGAAACCTTCTCGCCGGACAAGCATGCGGAAAGCACGCTCCAAGACAAGTACATCCAAGACGCACTGGATCAGATCCCCCCGAATTTCCGGGAAGTGGTCGTTTTGAGAGACATCCAGCAGCTGGCCTACGATGAGATCGCGGAAATCACGGGCCTGCCGATGGGTACCGTCAAGAGCCGCATCAATCGGGGCCGCACGAAGCTGCAGGGACTGCTCAGGGATATCTACCCCTTTATCCTCGAGGCACACGAGGAAGTCGAGCCATTCTGATCGGTACGTATCTTGGGCGAGGGTCAAGCTCTGTGCATTACCCAAGATTGACCGCAGTCAAGCGTCTTTGAGGGGTGTTAGCGCCCGTTTGATCAGGCCTAGCAGCGCTGGATGTGCCTTGCGGAGTGGCTGTATGCTTGAGTGTCCCGTCATCCGCGTGACGCGGAGCCTCTGACACTCACGCCTTAAATCACTCTTGGCTGTTGAGTCCAAGGGTTGAAGCGCAATCATCCCTTGCGGTCGGACACAGGAGATCTGTCCTGTACCTGGGGATGGTAGCACACTGCACTGTTCGGTATCCCGAAATTCGTATTCCAAGATGGTTAGCCGGGAAAATTCACCCCATTGTTCACAGTCAGGTTCAATGTAGGAAGGGGAGATTGGTAGCAGAGACTGGCATGGGAGCGAAGGCCGTCAGTGGAAAGCCCCCTGTCCGCATTGCGGCGGAGACGCCCGGTTCTGGTATCATATCGGCCGCCCCCTGTTGGGCTGCCGGCAGTGCACGCCGTCCCGCAACCGGGGGGCGTTCCGGGCCATCGTAGCCGCCTTGGACCGCAGACACGCTTGGCAACCACCTCCGGCGTGACGGGCGGCAGCATCTGCCACCGACACAGAAGAAATCCACAAGGTCCGGTGGTACTGGACCGGTGGCGTTTCCGTTACGGGCACCCCGGCCGAGCGGTACCTGCGGAGGCGGGGGCTGTACTGGCCCGAACGCCCTGGATACAAGGCCACGCGATGGATCAGCCGCTGGACCGGGGGATCCGGGGGGGGGGCTTTTTTACGAAAAACCCGAGGCGGTTGCGGGCACTTTGGCCTCCCCCTGACCACGCCGGATGGCGACGTGCGGGCCGCGACGCTGGAGTATCTGCGGGGCGACGGCACCCGACCCACGTTCTGCCCAGGCTTTTTGCCGCTTCGGCCAGTGTTCAGCGCCGGGGATCCGGTACCAGCGCGGTTCGGTCTCCCGGAGGGCCATCGCGACCCCCGCGGCCGCTGATGGGAGTTCCCCCAGCGCTGGACCCGGCGCGGGCGGGCGCCCCGGCGGCGGTGGACGTGCTCCATGAGATGGGGAGCGGCCGACGGCCGACCCGTTCGCCGACCCATCCCCGTTTGGGCCGCGTCCGCGTCTCTTCCAACCCCTCGGCCCGACTACGGGCCGCCCCCGGGTTAGGGGATGGTAACGGGGCGGGCAGCGCCGCCTGGGCCTCCGGGTACGTCGGCTTACGGTACGCCGCCAGCCGTGTGCGGCGCCCCTTGGCCTGATCGTCTTTTTTTAAGGCTCTTCATCCAATCGAGTGGGTT
>JAAXGT010000143.1 GCA_012271205.1 Rhodothermales bacterium | reverse complement strand
CCAACATCACGTACTGTCAGCGGAACGGCGGTAAAAGCCGAAATTAGTTTGGCAACGAAATTCAGAAGACTGGTCAGATACGATCACGATCCGCTGGAATCCGACCCTGTGAGGGTGTACCGTGTCATCGAGCTTATTGCCAAGTCCGGAGAGCAGATATTAGTTGCCGTCGGACGGGCCGGTCGTAAAGACGGCGGACTCGGCAGATACGAGATTTTCGGAAGTCCGACAACGGGGCTTGCCTTGGGCATATATACGGATGAAGATGGTCTCTGGAAGGTTAGCTCAGGCGCCGTTGAAATCAGTGCTGAAGGTGAGTCACTGCAAGGCGACATTGAAGTCGTACTTGACCGATCCGACGCAGCACGGCCAATGCGCTTCATAGGGTCGTTTCATGCCGTGAACGGGGAGGTAGCTCAGCTTTCAAATGATCGAGAGTGCCGCGAAGGACTTTGGCGTCGTTTCGAGGAGTGGATAAAGTCCGGCCAGATATCGCGTGAAGACGCGGCAGCTCGGGTTGAAGCAGCACTTGAAGCCGGTATCTGTAGAGAAGACGGACATCGTGACCGTGATGATAGTGGGGACGATGACAGGCGCCGCCGCGACCATGGAGGTGGTGGCGTCCGCTGATCGAAAGGTCGCCTTTTGTACTGTAATGGCCGCTTCCCGGGCATCACAATCAATTGGCGAGGCGCCGGGGTGTTATTGAGGATTTGGCGCCACAAGGGTGTGATGACGATTGCGGGTGTATTGCCAGCTGTCGACGGGCGCGAAAAGTCCCCCGATTACTCAGCAATCCGTCTCGAGCCGAATGATTGGCGAAGTCAGCCCATGGGGCACACTGACGAACCAGCTTCGGTCTTGAACTCGCCAGGTCTTTCACAGACCAGGGTCACTCAGTGGCTTCCGTAAAAAAGACGAGCAGCAACAGATCTTCTTCAATTCCGTGGAATCGGTGTTCGGTATGTGCTTTGACGAATATCACATCCCCCGCTGCAGTGGCATGCTCCGCTTCACTAATTGTAATGTGTCCCTTGCCCTCCAGGACATAATAAATCTCGTCCCGGTTGTGAGGTGATTGTTCGTCCACGTTGCCTTTCTCCAGTCGGTACAGTCCGATTCGCAGCGTTGGTACCGACAAGAATTGGAGCCATGAATTGCCGGACTCCTTGAGCGCAGTAGCCAAGCTGTCCAAAGGGTACACGCCTTCACGACTTTCTTGGGCGTACATGATGCCAGGGGTTGTGATCGTTAAAGAGAGTAGTGTGACTAACGTGCGGAGATTCATGTGTCACTCGTGAGTCCGTTTTTTAGAATATTGGGCCAGTCGGGCAGTTTTCAGCTGTGTTGCCTAAGGAACATCTGTATATTGGGAAAAAGGCAGGTTCCAGATGTGCCCCACAAGGTTACATATGAGGGTTCTTGCGGTTGCGATAGGCTGCAGCGTCACGATGAGCGCATGCGGGCAGCTTGGTTCGCCTCCGCCAAAATACGAGTTTCGTGGTGCCTGGATTGCGACCGTGATCAATCTCGACTGGCCAACGCGAAGTGCGTCTTCATCCTTTCAGCAGACGCAACTTCGCTCCATCATGGCGGGACTGAAGGCGGCAGGGATAAATGCGGTTTTCTTCCAAGTTCGCTCCGAAGCTGACGCTATGTACCAGTCGGACATTGAGCCATGGTCCTATTGGCTTAACGGCAGGCAAGGCCGTGCGCCAAATCCGTTCTACGATCCGTTGCAGCTGGCTATCGATGAAGCACACAGGCACGGCATAGAGCTGCATGCTTGGTTTAATCCGTACCGGGTGGAGCGAAACAACAATAATTATCCCAACGATCCCAAGCACGTTAGCGAACAGCACCCGGACTGGACGTATCTGGCTGGCAGCATTAAATGGCTGGATCCGGGAAAAGCGGCCGTACGTGACCATATCCTGTCGGTCATTATGGACGTATCGCGCCGATACGATATTGACGGCGTGCACTTTGATGACTATTTCTATCCCTATCCGCCCAACCAGATTGGCACACAGGACAGTCAGACCTTCGCTGAGGAAAGCCGTGGATTCACCAGCCTCTTCGACTGGCGGCGGGATAATGTCAACTTGCTCATAGCCCAGATTGCTGACAGCCTGCGTGCGTTTGATCCGTCTATCAAGTTTGGAATCAGCCCGTTTGGGATCTGGAAGAACGGTGTGCCGCCAGGAATTGTAGGCTTGGATGCCTACAATGTCATTTATGCGGATGCTACGGCTTGGCTGCAGGCCGAAACCGTTGACTACATCGTGCCCCAGCTATACTGGCGGTTTGCGCAGGGGGTAAACTATCGCGGCCAGGATTATGCAAAACTTGCACCTTGGTGGGCAGAACAGATCAACGCGCGCCACTTGTACATCGGACATGGACTTTACCGGGCGGATGGGAATACTTACACGGGTTCACAATCTATCTTCCCCCCAAACGAAATCCCTGACCAAGTCCAGTTCAATCGCGATTATCTGGATATTCTGGGTAGCGTGTTTTTTCGGTCCAGCAACATTACCAGATTTAGTTCAGGTGATTTTGTAAACACGATGCAGGCGGGCTTATACAAGTATCCGGCGCTTACGCCGCCCATGGCCTGGAAGGACCAAGGTGCTCCACAAGCACCCGTGAATTTGGTCTATGAGTGGACCGGCGATGCAGAGGTAACGCTCAGATGGGACGCGCCAATCAGCGCGCCCGCGCGTTATGCCATTTACCGCGTGCGCAGTTCAGATGTACCGGATCCCGCGCAAGCCGCAACGGATGTGTCTAATTTGCTGAGCGTCACAGGCCTGACGACTATCAAGGACCGTCCCGGCACATCAGCGGAGGCCTACCATTATTTCGTACAGTCTGTAAGTCGCAATTCGATCGAAAGTGTACCCAGTAACATGGTCATGCTCCACGGGCGGGCGACCGCCTCGGAAATCACGCCGCGGCCGGCAACGCCTGAGCTGGTCGCATATCCCACCCCCTTCGAGGATCACGTCCAAGTCAGATACATTCTGGGAGAGTCCGAAACGGTCGTCCTGTACGTGATCGACCTCTTGGGACGCACGGTCAGGATGCTGGTTGACGGGGAAGTCAAGTCTCCGGGTACGCACACCATTACGTGGGACGGCAATGGTTCGCGTGGACAGTCATTGGCTAATGGTCCATACTGGCTGGTTATGGATGCAGGTGGCCGTCGCGCAACGCGAGCCGTAGCATTGATGCGGTAGGTATTACTTGTCGTGCCGGAAGACTTTGCCGTCTTTCATTACAAAGCTGACTGACCGCAGCGCGTCCAGGTTGGTCAGCGGATCTCCGGGCATCGCAATAATATCAGCCGCTTCGCCCGGTGCAATAGCCCCACGATTTCCCGTAAGCCCCATAGCGGCGGCCGCATTGGTAGTCATCATTCGGAGCGCATCCGGGGGAGGAATTCCCGCCTCCTCAAAGTTGTCCAGGTACGTGAGTGTGAGTGTACCCCGGTCATGGCCTTCATAAAAGAAATACAACGTCTGAACCGAATGCCATGGGCACATCCAGCATCCACGCGCGTCGCATCCAGTCAATGAACTGCTCATGCAAGGCCTTGGCCTCTGCCGCACTCGTCCCGTGGAACGTCATTCGGATGGCCAGTTCGGTAAACTCAGTGCGAACAAGATAGACGCCCGCCTCCTTGGCCATTAGCAGCGCCTCATCGCTCATTTCGGTACCGTGTTCAATCGTATGAACCCCCGCCGCGATGGCATTGCGAGCCTCTTTTTTCGGTCCAGCAGTGCGCCGCTACGCGGAGCCCGGCTTCGGTGGCTTCCTCGACTATGAAGCGCAGGTCTTCTTCGGAGTAGATGTAGGGCTGATCGTCGACCACGACTTTGATGAGCGTAGCGCCAAAGCGGATGTTTTCACGGATGGCCTTTCGCAGTTCATCCTGCGTGTCGGCGTACACGTATTCAGGATTGCCCAAGTTTGGTTTTTCGTGCTGCAGTTGGAACTGTGCCCCAAATGGAGCAATAATCCGATCAGCATTCTGCATTGTAGGACCGGGCACAATGCCTTCCTCGATGGCACGTCGCAGGTCGCTGTCGGCGTAGTTGCCACCATTGCGGATATCCCGGATGATCGTAAACCCGGCATTCAACATTGCTCGTGCATTGGCTACGCCTTGGATGGCCCGGTAGCCCGTTGGGTCCAGCAGCGTGGTCACATAAAAATTCGCAGCGTCCCGTTGAGGATTGACGTTCAGGCACATGTGCGTGTGCGCATCAAAGAGGCCTGGCATTACGGACTGATCCTTGAGGTCTAATGATTGCACTTCCCCGAGTCACCTCCAGACTGGGTCCGACTGCCTGAATCACCCCGTCTTCTATAAGGATGACGTGATTTGTGACGGCGCTACCCGCAGCCGGATCAATGAGTCGCCCGGCCAAGAGCGCAGTGGTCTGGGCCCTTGCGCATGGGGCCCAGAGCAGGAATAGAAGGAAGATTCGCCAAAACATGGTGCCGGGAAGCTTGGTGATCAGAAGTCGAATAATACGACCGGTACGGTCGAGAGCAAATCCTGCGATTCACGCATAACTTTTAAGGGATGTGTGTACTGGATTCACGTGCCGAGACGAGCACCTTGATCGTTTCGGGACAAGTCTCTTGTGGTGTATCCGAAATCACTGCCATGCGATTTATCGTTCTCAGGGGGGAGGTGCTCAATGCGCACGCCCCCATGAACTATTTCTGATACCGCTGCTTTCACCCTTCTGACATTCAACGCCACGAATCTGTCACCTCGTGCAAGTCTATAGTTCTTCTGGTAGAACGCATCTCGTGATTCCTCCAATTCGCGGTGCCAAATACCTATCACCCCGGAAGACCTAGCTCAAATACACTTGCCAGGGTTTGAAGAGCTGGGCAAGGCTGAGACAGCAATTTTTGACACGATGGCCTTTATGGCTTACCCAAGTCTACTGGTCCCTCGTGAGGGGCATTCAATCCGACATGATCTGCTCACTGTTTCACCGGATGTAAGCAATCGCGATGAGGCGCAGGGTGGGAATTCAGTTCAGAATCTTCGTCTGACTAGTTTCAAGAGCCCAGTAACATAAATGCAATGCCTGCCAGCAGACCACCAGTTATAGGGCCAAACACCGGGATCCATGCGTATCCCCAATCGCTGTCACGCTTGCCCGCAATGGGCAGGATGGCATGCATGATGCGCGGGCTAAGGTCGCGGGCCGGATTGATGGCATAGCCGGTCGTACCGCCGAGGCACATGCCGATGACCAGAACCACAAGACCGACCGGAACGGCGTCCAGTGCGCCCAGGCCCACCTCAGGCTCAGCGATGTAAAGCACGGCAAAGACCAGCACGAACGTGGCTATGATTTCCGAAATCACGTTCGAAACCGGATTCGAGATGGCGGGCCCTGTACAAAAGACGGCAAGCTTGGCATCCGCATCACTCGTGGCATCAAAGTGATCGCGGTAGTGGAGCCAGACCAGAAATGCTCCTACGGCGCCGCCTAGGAACTGCGCCGCTAGGTACGTCGGCACATTTGCCCAGGCAAATTCACCGGCCAAAGCCAGCCCCAGTGTGACCGCTGGGTTTATGTGGGCACCGCTGAAGGCTGCCACGACGAACACAGCCACAAACACGGCCAGTCCCCACCCTACGCTTATAGCGACCCAGCCGGCCCCGCTGCCTTTGGTGTCTTTCAGCACGACGTTGGCGACAACAGCATCCCCCAAGAGCAGTAGTAAGGCTGTCCCAATGAATTCTCCCAGAAATGGACTCATGACTTCAAATTGCTAAATTGACAGATGAGGAGCTAGTTGTTCAGTGCCCAGCCCTTCGCACGCTCGAGTGCACGATGCCAATGCGCCATATGTGCTTCGGCCTCATCGCGGCTCAGTTGTGGTTCAAAGGTGCGATCAACTTGCCACAGGCGTTCAATCTCGCCAAGGCTGGTCCACTGCCCGGTTGCCAAACCGGCCAGATAAGCCGCGCCCAGTGCGGTGGTTTCCTTTACGATAGGGCGCACGACCGGCACACCCAAAAGATCAGCTTGAATCTGCATCAACAGGTTATTGGCTGTTGCGCCGCCATCTACGCGTACTCCAGCTAGGTCCACATTTGCATCGCGTTCCATTGCACGTATCAGATCTGCGCTTTGGCAGGCGATGCTATCCAGTGCGGCCCGTGCCAGATGTGCAGCACTGCTGCCCCGGGTCAGGCCAACAATCGTGCCGCGCGCATAAGGATCCCAGTGTGGCGCGCCCAGTCCGGTGAATGCGGGCACAAGTACGAGGCCGCCGCTGTCAGACACCTGCGTCGCCAGTGCTTCCACATTGTGGGATTCCTTGATAAGCCCTAAGCCGTCGCGTAGCCATTGCACAACGGCACCACCTATGAATACGCTGCCTTCCAGTGCGTACTGGGTGGAGTCCCCTCGCTTCCACGCAAGTGTTGTGAGCAGCTTTTGCCGGGAAGGTACCGGTACCTTCCCCGTGTTCATCAGCATAAAGCAGCCCGTGCCATACGTATTCTTGACCATGCCAGGCCGCGTGCAGACCTGTCCGAAGAGAGCGGCCTGTTGGTCGCCGGCAATCCCCGCGACGGGGATGCTTTGCCCCAAGAGTGTAGTGCTGCCGATCACGCCACTCGAGGGCATAACGACAGGAAGGATCTCACGCGGGATGCCCAAGATCTCGCACAAGTCGTGATCCCAACCGAGCGTGTCCAGATTGAAGAGGAGCGTCCGGCTGGCGTTTGAGACGTCTGTGCAATGTCGGGTGCCCCCGGTCAGATTCCAGATGAGCCAAGTGTCCACTGTGCCGAAAGCCAATTGGCCGCGTGCGGCCTTATCGCGCGCGCCATCGACATGATCCAGAATCCAGCGGATTTTAGTCCCGGAGAAGTATGGATCCAGCACGAGTCCGGAGCACTTCTGGAACTGCGCCTCATGCCCATTCGCCCGGAGCGCTTCACAAAACGCTGCGGTACGGCGGTCCTGCCATACAATAGCGTTGTAAATGGGTTGTCCAGTCGTGCGGTCCCAGATTAGGGTGGTCTCGCGTTGATTGGTAATGCCAATACCCTTTATGTCTCGACTCGTAAGGCCACAGTCATGAATCACCTGCTGTGCGACTCCGATCTGGGTGCTCCATATGTTGAGCGGGTCGTGCTCCACCCAGCCGGGCTCTGGATAATACTGGATGATCTCTTCCTGAGCCATGCCGACAATGACGCCTTCCGCATCAAAGATGATGGCACGGGAGCTGGTAGTGCCCTGATCCAGGGCGAGAATGTAGGACATCACTCCAGAGCTTGAGGAACAGCAATATATGACAGCCCGGGATCCAAATATGGATGCAACACGACGCAGGTGCCGTCGTACCGCGAAGACAACAAGTCATTCACGTGCTTCATGGACTTGGTCTCTCTGATAACAGCTGTGGCGCTGCTACTGATTGCCATCAGCATCAGCAGCAAGGGAACGGGGGTCTGGACGATGCTCGTGGGCCTGGGGCTGCTTGCGGTCACCATGGTGGCGCGTCTGTGGATGGGCAGCGGCGTTATCACAGTGCTGGTTCCCCTTTTCAGAGATGTAGGTGTTGCCCTTCTTGTTGCGGCTGTCTGGCTCGGTTTGCGAAAACTCGGCACGAATGCACGTCCCTTCCTGACTTTTGGGGTTGGGCGCTTTGGCGATTGCGGGAGTGCTGTACAGCGCCTCCCAACTGTGGCATAGGCTCTGGGACCAAGGACAGGCTTCGGTTCTCGTTGAACTTGGGCCGGATGACACTATTGCGGAAATAACCCCTGCACTGGAGCGCTTCGGCGCTGTCGGGGAGAAAGCATTCCCGTCGGTCACACTGGCCGAGAATCAGGATCTGGCGCAGGTATATCTGATCCATGTTTCTTCTCGAAGAGTTCAGCACTTTATCGATGTGCTGCAGGCAGATACCGAAAACATCGATCATGTAGAGATCAACCTGGAAATTGCACTGCCACTGATCCCGGCAGGTGAAGCCAGCTTGGCAGAAGGTGTCGGCGTGCTTGAAAACGACCCGCATGTGCACGTACAGTGGGCCTTGCACGCGATAAACGGCCATGATGCGCATGTGCTCTTGCAAGGACTTAGGCCTGAGCGCAAGGCACGCCTTGCAATCCTAGATACAGGCATTGAAGCTGCGCACGAGGATCTGGCCGCCGCCTATTTGTCAGGTACAACCGAGGATCTGCACGGTCATGGCACACACTGCGCAGGAATTGCCGGGGCCGTAACCAACAATGGGCTCGGAATTGCGTCACTTAACTGGGAGGGTCGATTTGTTGAATTGCTGGGTTTTCAGGCGCTGGGCAATGAAGGCCGCGGGACGTTGGAGCAGATCGCACAGGCGATTGTGGATGCTACCAAGGCGGGGGTAGATGTGATTTCGATGTCACTGGGAAGCGTCGCAGAAGAGCCTCCGCGCGTATTGATCACTGCTATTGAGTACGCTCAAGATCACAGGATCATTGTAGCCGCATCGGCCGGCAACAGCAACGAGGATGACATAAACCATTATCCGTCCAACATTGAGGGCGTGATAGCGGTTGCAGCCGTCAATCAAGATCTGTCAAAAGCCAGGTTTTCCAATACGGTCGGGCGTCTTTCCAGACCGATCGCCGCGCCGGGCGTGGATATATTGTCGTCTCACCTGAACGACAGCTACAAACCTTTAAGTGGCACGTCCATGGCCACGCCGGTGGTGACCGGCCTCCTAGGTGTCATGCGTGCGTTGCGACCCGACCTTACGTCTGGCGAGGCTTACTCTATCTTGCACGAAACCGGCACGGAAGTTGACGACACGCCCTACGTGGGGCGTGTGATTGACGCGGGCGCCGCCCTGCGGGCCGTACTGCCGTAAAGGGGCGGCGCGCCTAATTCGGCTGCGGGCTACGCGGCCCCGCACGTAGGTCCCTACCGGAATAACACCGCGCGTCTGTTTGTTCGGGTGGACCTGCCGTGTTATGTAAGACGTGCAGCTGCAACATGGCGATCCTGAGGCACCGATTAGCTGCCGGTGGTTGTTGTTGTGCCGGTTGGAGCCGCCAAGTTGATACGCAATTCGTCCATTCGCGGCCAAACGCATAACCCATATCTGTAAGGAAGCAGTTGTCTATATCACCCACATGAATGCTGGATCGCACTGGAAACATCTTCGAAAATCGAGCCGATCCATTCAGCGATAGCTCGCTGGCCTGTTGGAAGGTGTACCGAACTTTATTGTAAGGGAGAGGCCTTGAACATAAGTGATACGTTCTTGTCGGGTTCGCTTAATTCCTGGTTGTCAAACACGTCGTTGCTGCCCCGGGACGTGCTGGCGAAGAATTTGAGCCTTTCCGAGTCGATCAGCTGAATTCCCGCATCGATTCCGTAGTAACTGATGCGAAAACTCGATACATCAGCATCCATTCCGGTGTATTTCCAACACCAGGATTGTTTCAGCCGGCTGGACAGGTCCACTGGTAGCGTGCAGGAAGGTGCAGCCAGCTGGCAAAGCAGTCCTGCAACAATGTCAGAATGGCAGACAGCTAAATCAACTCGAAATCACGGGTCGGGTGCACATGATTGCTTCATGTTCAGATCCCTCCCGTGTCTCCTCGGGGAGGTGAGACGCCACTCGATCTTGCCCTGTCGACGATCCACTCAGCGCATACCGGTTGCGGGCAAGCTTGCACAGAAAGCGGGATGGCCGCGCTTATTCGCGCACTTCGACGACCATTTCGATCTCGACAGCAATATTAATCGGCAATGAGTTCATGCCAACTGCCGCGCGGGCGTGTTTGCCAATTGACTCACCGAAAATTTCCACCATCAGGTCCGACATGCCGTTAATGACGGCAGGATGATCTTCAAAATCAGCCGTGCTATTGACCATTCCGGTCACCTTGACGATACGGGTTACCTTGCTCAAATCGTCAATCTCGGCCTTAAGAGATTTGAGGAGTGAGATGCCAGTCAATCGCGCGGCTTGGTATCCCTCATCGACCGTCAGGTCCTCACCAACCTTTCCGGTCACGTATCCCCCCTCGGGCAGGGCCGGTCCGTGGCCGGCAAGAAAGACCAGATTGCCTGTTCGCACGGCCGTCACGTAATTCGCGACGGGCTGAGGCGCGTCACCCATTTCGATGCCCATTTCGGCTAGGCGCTTTTCCGGATCTGATTCCGCCTGTAGTGCGCGGGCCTGCTGGAATCCAGTGGCCGCAAGCAACAAAACCATTAGTCCTATTCGCATCATGTTGTTGGGAATGATGACGTTAAAAGGCAAAATAAGGCTTATGTGATGCAGTGCCTCAAGGTGCACTGCGCCAGCATGGACTTCACTCTTCGATACTGTTGATGATGGCTTCAAATCGGTCATGTTCAACATTGCCGCCGCAGATAATCAGTGCGACACGCAGCCCTTTGAGCTGGTCTTGGAGCTTCAAATAGCATGCCACAACGACACCGGCAGCTCCTTCAATAGTTTTGCCATGATCCAGATAAATTCGCCGCATTCCGGCTGCGATCTCTGCTTCGGATGCCGTAACCCATTGGTCCACGAGCACACAGCACAGCGGCAGCGTAATGGAGTTTCTTTCGATGCCCCCCGCCGTTCCGTCAGCCAGTGTAGGTTGCACGGGAAAGGCGACTATGCGCTCCGCCCGCACCGATTCATGCATAACCGGTGAGCGTTCAGGGGAGCATCCGATAATCTGCACATCCGAATTACGCGCTTTCAAAACGGCGGCCAGTCCACTAATCAGCCCGCCTCCTCCAACAGCGGCCATCACGCAATCCAGCCCTTTGGTTTGCTGCAACAGCTCCAGCCCGATCGTGCCCTGCCCGCCAACCACCACCCAATCAT
>JAAXGT010000029.1 GCA_012271205.1 Rhodothermales bacterium | reverse complement strand
TTGGTGTAACGACGGCAGGAGTCAGTTGCGCTGGATATAGGGCGTCCGCAGGTTTTCCTTCAGCTTTCTGATCCTAAGACTGTTGAAACTGGCCTGATTGGCAAGCATAAACGCCTCAACTGCATCTTGCAAGTACTCCTGCAGTGCGGGCTCCAAGGAAGAAGCACCTTTCCACGGCGCATCTAAACTTGGGTTAAGGGGATACCATGGAATCTAAGGGGTTTGAGAGTCATCCATTGTCTCTTCCAAGGCAGCACTCGGCAAGGAGCAAGGTATACTCTCCACGGCGGGATCAAAGCCAATTCATTCGAGGAGTGTCTGCTGCGGTGAAGTGGCATGCAAATCCGCCGCTGTGATATACATTACCGACTTCCCAATTTCTACGTTGAGCCTAACTGTGAACAACCTGGTGAGTTTTCACAACTAAGTCACCAAGTTGAACTCCAATCCAGCATAATGACGATGCCGGGGAGCGGGATTTAGCATGCGGAATATGATAAAACGGATCCCTTGATTTTGGACTGCGTATTGGTGCGGCAGTCCACGCTTCCAAGAACCGGACGTAAGCGTGAATTAGGTGTCCTGTGATATTAATGACTGAACTTCTTCGGGTTCCAGCAGCATTTGACCAGATTTCCGGTGTGTCGGTTAGGGAAGGGCTGTCAATCCAACGATGAAGACGCAGCGGTTGGACCGCCCGAGATATCGGTCTACAATTACGTCTGCTTCGCTGAGGGTTACCGACAGTAGAATCATTGCCGGCTTACTCCTCAAGGATGGCAGAAGCCAAATCTGGCACAAGAATATTGTGGAATACAACCTCCTTCAGATGCGTAGTAACAGAGCTGCCCTGTCAGTCGCACAGGTGCTACGTGCCCGGCTGCGGCTTTTAAAGCCCGATCTCTTGGAAATGGTGGTTACGGGGACGCGTGAACTGGCCACTCACGCCTGTTTTGCCGCAGCTATTAAGCACAGCCTTCTGCTCGGTGATTATCTTGACCTGGTACTGCGAGACAAGTATCGTCTGTTCATTCCGGCACTTGCCCTTAGTGACTGGAATCACTATATCGAAGACTGTCGGGGGCGGGACCCGGAAATGAAAATCTGGACTGAGAAAACCGTGAAACGTCTCCGTGGAATAGTGCATGGTATGCTGGCCGAAATGGGCTACGTCGACGGCGCGCGCACGCTCCGGTTGCAGTCCGTACATGTGGTTCCAGAGGTGCTTGAGTATCTTGAGAAAGAACAGGAGCACTATGTGCTGCGATGCATTACGGTCCACCCATGAATGACCAACTTAGGCAACGACTGAACCGGATTTACGACCGGATAACATCAGAGGATTTCCTCAAGACACGCGGCATTGGCAACGAGATTGCCTTCTTCGTTTTCGACTATCCACCCGCCGCGGAACTGGACGTGCGTGTGTTTATTCGGATTTTGGAGAATAGAATCCAAAGTGCCAAGCCCAATCTGCGGCTTGCGTCCGTCAATCTCTTCGAATTCGTCATAGAGTATCTGCGGGAGTTGAAGCTCTTGGATAAGTGTTTCCATCTACAGAAGAAGAAGGGTGATGCAGCACTGCTCAAGGCCTTAATGGGTGTGCTGAACGCGCAAAAGGTGGCGCATCGTTTTGTGGAATTCGCACGGCCACACGATCACGAACTCGTGCTTGTCCACGGCTTGGGGAGTGTCTATCCACTGCTCAGGACGCACACCCTGCTCAACAATCTCCATCCGCTGTTGGACAGAATCCCTCTGGTCCTGTTTTTTCCCGGTGCATACAAAGGTGGTAAGCTGCTCCTTTTGGGAGGCGCGGAGCAAGCTCCGGAAGCACACAATTATTACCGGGCTTTGCACCTTGTCGACTAGACCCTACGCAAATGCGAATCAAAGACCTTTTCCAAAAGGATATTGCCCGACACCTGAACGGCGTAGTTAAAGTGGATCAGATGGATGATTCTTCGGTCTGGCAGGAGCTCGAAGAATTTGTCGTTACCAAGGAGCTGGACAAGCATTTGCGGCGCTTTTTTGAGACGTTCAGGGAAGCGTTGGGCAGAGGTGGAGATCCAGAGGTCGCGGGCAGAATTGGCGTATGGATTTCCGGGTTTTTCGGATCCGGCAAGTCCCATTTCATCAAAGTGCTCTCTTATCTGCTGAAAAACGATCCCCACTCGTACGCGGGCAAATCCCGCGAGGCCATCAGCTTCTTCGAGTCCAAGATTCAGGACTCGATGCTGCTCGCCGATATCAAACGCGCAGCTAATGCGAACGTGGATGTTGTCCTGTTCAACATCGACAGCAAGGCCCATCTCGGAACAGGGAGAGATGCGTTGCTTGACGTCTTTCTCAAGGTACTCAACGAATTGGCAGGCTACAGCAGTGACTACCCGGAACTGGCACATATAGAGCGTAATTTGGACGAGATGGGCCAGTTGCAGGCGTTTCATGCCGCCTACAGGCAACTGGCCGGGGCCGAGTGGACGCAGGAGCGAGACCAGTGGTACTTCAAGCAAGATAAGGTCATTCAGGCACTCGCCAGTGTCACCGACCAGAACGAGGCCCTCTGCGAAGGGCAGGTAGCCGGGGCCAAGGAGAATCTGCCCCTATCCGTTGAGAACTTCTGCAAATGGGTGCGGCAATACATTGATCGGAATGGAGATGCGCGTCGCATCGTGTTTCTCGTGGACGAGGTCGGGCAGTTCATCGGTACCGACACGCAGCTGATGCTTAGCTTGCAGACCATTACTGAAGGACTGGGCACCGTCTGCGGCGGAAGGGCCTGGGTTGTGGTTACCTCCCAAGAGGATATTGATGCTGTACTAGGGGACATTGGGCACACAAGAGCAAACGACTTTTCGAAGATCCAAGGCCGGTTCCGGACGCGCCTGTCACTGTCCAGCGCCAACGTCGACGAAGTGATACAGAAGCGGCTGCTGACCAAGCGGCCGGATGTTCGGAGCCACTTGGAAGCTGCGTATCGCGAGAATGGTGACGTGCTGAAGAATCAGCTTCGTTTCCGCGACATTGGCATGGCCCTGGCGCCGTTCAAGAACTTGGAAGACTTCGTCCTGAGTTATCCGGTCGTGCCCTACCAGTTCAAGCTCTTGCAGAAGGTTTTTGAGGCCATTCGCAAGGCAGGCGCCACCGGCCTGCACCTTGCCCAGGGTGAACGCTCTCTCCTAGACGCCTTCCAGCAGGCCGTCAAATCCGTTGCAGGGCAAGAAGTTGGTATTCTTATTCCGCTGTACGAGTTCTATCCTGCCATTGAGAATTTTCTCGGTACAGCTGTCCAGCGCACCATCAAACACGCCGCAGAAAACCAGGCCCTCGAACCATTCGACGTAAACCTGCTAAAGGTACTGTTTCTCATTCGGTACGTGACTGAAGTAAGGGGCAATGTGGACAACTTGGTCACGCTGTGCCTTGACAACGTGGATGCCGCGCGACTCGAATTGCAACGAAAGGTAGAGTCCAGCCTCACACGACTGGAAAAGCAAACACTCATAAACCGCAGCGGTGATGTCTACTTCTACCTTACGAGCGAGGAGCAGGACATTAGCCGCGAAATAAAACGCACCCCCACTGACAGTAGCGAGTTAGCCAAGTCGATGGGGGAACTCATTTTCGAAAGTGTTTTCCAAGACCGGAAAAAACACCGGTACCGCCCGAACGAGGAAAATTATCCTATAGCCAGAATCTCGGATGGCTATCCTTTCAAGAGTCATACGGAAGACTCCTTGGTCGTCTCTGTAGTTACGCCGTTGTCGGATGAGTACGAAGCGTTCCAGGATCAGGGACGATGCGTATTCGAGAGTACAGAAAATAAAGGGCAGATACTCATCCGGCTGCCCGACAATACTCCCTTCGATGAAGAGCTCAAAAAGCTGGTCCGCACTAATAAGTACTTGCGCACCAAGAGTAACAGTACATTGCCACACACTACCCGGAAAATCCATCAGGACCTTGCGGATCAGAATCGGCGGCGGCGCACGCACTTGGAAGAAAGCCTCACCGAAATGATCGCGGATTCCCGATTCTTCGTAAACGGGGACGAGAGTCAGGTCGCCAGCCGGGATCCTGTGCGGTTGTTAGACGAAGCACTAGAGCGTCTCATCCAAAGCACATATCCCAAGATGGAGTACCTCGACTACTATCATCCAAACGCACTCGAGAAAGCAATAAATATATTACGGAATTACGCTGCTAGGCAGACTGACCTGTCATTGAAAAAAATGGGGGGGGCAGAATGAACGTGCCTTGCAGGACCTCCGCGAGCACTTAAGACTAAGTGCTGCCAATAATCGCCGCGTTCATCTCTCCGAGTTGGTTAACAGCCGCTTTATGCGGCCGTATGGATGGCCAGCCGGGGAAATAATCTTACTGCTTTCCCAGCTCGTAATTCGAGGGGAGCTGCAATGCCTGGAGGGGGGCGCGGTAATTTCCAAGAGCCACTTGGCCAACACCCTGGCAAGCCGAAGCAGGTGGAAAAGTGTCCTTTTAAGACCGCAAGAACGCATTGATGAGTCAGTTCTGAAGGAAGCGCAGCGGCTGGGGCAAGAGTTATTCCAGGAATTAGGACCAGTCGATACGGAGGGGTTGTCCACGTTTCTGAGGCGTCATCTCCAAGACTGGCATGATCAGTTAGACCGGTTTCAGGATCTTCAAAGAGGTGGTCGCTATCCTGGCCAGCAGGATACTGCCACGGTGCTGAGCCATGTTAAGGGCGTGCTCAGAACGGTTGACGGGCGTCGATTCTTTGCGCAATTCAACGAAGCCAAACACCAACTCAGTAACGCGAAGCAGAGTGTTGATGACTTGCGGCATTTCTTCGATCATCAGCGGCCGATATGGGACCAACTCTATAGTGCGCTTGACAAATTCCGATTGAACGAGCTGGAATTGAATGAAGATAACGAGGCTGGAGGCTGCCTGAAGCGCCTGCGCGAGATTCGCGGTGCTGAGCGGCCATACGGCATGATCAAGGAAGTAGTAGAGCTGGCTCGAATCGTGGAGGAAGTGAATGAGCGGCTCATTTCGGCAAAGCGGAAGGCAGCATTAGACAGGGTTGAATCAGCGCGAAAGACAGTCCTGCAGGAGATTGCGAACACAAACGCAGATGCGGATCTCGAAGCGGCGTGCCTGACTCCGCTGCATAGATCGATGGAGCGGGTCAAAGAGCTTGGCAGCCTTGCCCATATCGCACAGGTTACGGCCAACCTCACCACCCTAAAGGAAGCTGCATTTAGGAAACTTAAGGAAAGAGACGGCAACCCTACGCCTCTCAAGAAAGTGCGGGAGGTACACCTGGCCGCGCTTGCTACTCCGGAATTCCTTGAGACAGAAGCGGAGGTGGATGCTTTTCTGGAAGCGCTGGAAAAAGAGCTTAGGGAAGCCATTGGCCGCAACGAGCGCGTCAAGATTCGTTAGTGCGCCATGAATTTGAGCAGCCTTAAGGCCTACGCCCAGCAGGCCCGTCGCGAATTCATTGCGGCTGTCACGGCGCGCGCAGCCGAATACGGTCTGACAGAGAAGAACCCAGCGCCGCTGGAGGAGCGGGGAGATGTGGTGCTAATCGGGAAGCGGGCGTTCCCGGGCAGCATTGCCAAACCACGGGCACGGCTCGCAGACCGGATTCGGCAGGAGGGGTTTGGGCACGTCATGGAGGCGATGGCCTATACCTGGTTCAACCGTCTGGTGGCCATTCGCTACATGGAACTGCATGGATTCCTGAATCACGGTATGCGCGTGCTCAGTCATCCGAGCGGAGAAGATGAACCGGAGATTCTTCAGCGCGCCCATGAAACGGCATTCCCGGAGCTGGACCGAGAGTATGTTATCGAACTCAAGCTGGACGGAACACGGGATGAGGAGCTGTACCGCCGGCTCCTGCTAGGACAGTGTCATGCGCTGCACCGGTCCATGCCGCTTCTGTTCGATCCGATTGGACACGAGACCGAACTGCTGATCCCCCGCAACTTGCTTCGCAAAGGTTCAGTGGTCTACCGGTTGATCCACGATGTCGAGGAGGACGCCTGGGAGGCCATCGAGATTGTCGGCTGGCTGTACCAGTTCTATATCTCCGAAAGGAAAGACGAGGTCATCGGCAAAGTCGTAGCAGCTGAGAACATCCCGGCGGCTACGCAGCTGTTCACGCCCAACTGGATCGTCAAGTATCTGGTCCAGAACTCGCTCGGTGCGATGTGGCTGGCCACCTACCCAGAGTCTTCGATTGCCCGTCAGATGGAGTACTATATCTCTCCGGGTGATCAGGCCAAGGGCGTACGTGCAGTGCTCGCATCCATTACACCCAGCGCGCTGAATCCCGAAGAGATCACGTTCATCGACCCGGCCGTTGGCTCCGGGCATATACTGGTAGAGGCCTATGATCTGTTCCGGGCCATATATCTGGAGCGTGGATACACGCGCCGCGAAATCCCCCGCCTGATCCTCACCAAGAATCTGTTCGGCCTCGACATCGATCCGCGTGCAGCGCAGCTCTCGAGCTTTGCCGTTCTGATGAAGGGCCTGGCCGATGATCCACGGCTTCTGGAGAGTGACGTTGCGCTCAACATCCTTGCCATTCGCAACAGCACCGACCTGGATGTTGAAACGCTGGACCAACATGGGAGATTGTCCACCTATGGGCTGGCGGCGGATGACTTGCGGACGCTAAAAGAGCTTTACCTCCACGGTTCGACTTTCGGGTCGCTCATCCAAGTGCCTGAGACGTTGGCTTCCAGTCTGCCCGCCTTGGCCCAATTGAGCAAAGCTCGCTCACCGGACCTGTTTGTCCGGGACGCGCTCCGGCGCCTGCGACCGCTCGTAGAGCAATCGGAGTTGCTGGAGAAGACGTACGATGTCGTAGCGGCTAATCCTCCCTACATGGGAAGCAAGGCCATGACCGCCGTGCTGAAGAAATACGTGAAGGTGCAGTTTCCTTTTGCCGCCAGAGACTTGTTTGCGTGCTTCATTGAGCGAGCATTCGCACTGCTGAAAACGGGCGGGTACCACGCGATGGTGACCATGCAGAGCTGGATGTTCCTGTCGTCTTTCGAAAAGATGCGCACGAATTTGCTGAGGGGCAAAATCCTGCGGTCTATGGCCCACTTGGGAGCACGAGCGTTTGGGACGATTTCCGGAGAGGTAGTACAGCTGACGGCTTTTGCGTTTCAGGCCGCTACTACGGGAGACTACAGACCCACATTTATCCGACTGGTTGAAGGTAGCGAATCGGATAAGATGGCCGCTTTCTACCACAACGAGTGCCGTTTCAACGTTGCCGCCCAAGACGATTTCCACAAGATTCCCAGAAGCCCGATAGTTTACTGGGTAAGCGATAACTTCCGGGATCTGTTCGCTCGCGGCACACCGCTGGGAGAGCTCATTGAATCGAGAGTTGGCCTTCAGACCAGTAATAACGATCGCTTCCTCAGACGCTGGTGGGAGGTGGACATTGGGACGTGCGGGTTTGGAATGAAGGACCGAGATGAAGCGTTGAGGTTTGGCAAGAAGTGGTTCCCGCATAACAAGGGAGGGCCTTTTCGAAAGTGGTACGGGAATCACGAATACCTCGTCAACTGGAAGGATGATGGGCGTGAAATCCGCGCGTTTGGCACAGAGCATGGCGGCCGGCCGCGGTCAGTGGTGCGGAACCCGGACTATTACTTCCGCGAGGCCGTAACGTGGTCAGATGTGACGTCTGGACCCACGGCCTTCCGGATGATCGATGAGGGCACGATTCACGACACCACAGGGCACTCAGCCTTTGGATTCACGCAGATTAGCCGGACTCTCCTGAGTGCCTACTGCAACACGCCAATTGTGCGGGCCATCGCGCAGGCTATGAACCCAACGATGCACTTCCATGTAGGGGATTTCGCAAAGATTCCCTTCCTGCAGGACATCTCCAGCACGTCCGAGAAAATAGCCAGTCAGCATGCGGGCTCCCTGCTGCAAATCAGCCGCACGGACTGGAACGCCTGGGAACGGTCGTGGGAATTCAATCGGCTGCCATTTTTGTCCACCCGATCCAGCCCGGCGACAACCACGATTGAGTCCAGCTATGAGTCTTGGCTCGCAGAAAACCACCAAGCCATTGCCACAACCCAGCGCCTTGAAGAGGAAAACAACCGGCTCTTTATCGACGCATACGGGCTCTCCGACGAACTTTCTCCATCGGTCCCAATCCAAGAAGTTACGCTTACAGTAAATCCAGCCTACCGGTACGGGAGCAAGCTGCCTGATTCCGAACTGCAGGCGCGCTTTCTCCGCGATTCTATGGCCGGGTTAATCTCGTACGCGATCGGCTGCATGATGGGACGCTACAGTCTGGACGTACTGGGACTCGTGTACGCGAACAGTAGCGGCCAAGGCTTTGACCCAGACCAGTACCCAAGTTATCCGGCAGACGACGACGGCATCGTCCCGATCACCGGCGACGAGTGGTTCGAGGACGACGCCGCAAGGCGCTTGGAGAAATTCGCCACCACCGCATGGGACTCGGCCCGACTAGAAGACAATCTGGCCTTTATTGCTGCCGGGCTTCGGGGACGGCTACACGAGTCCAGTCGGGATACTGTACGCCGCTACTTTGTGGCCGGCTTCTATAAGGACCACCTCCAAGCCTACCAGAAGCGCCCGATCTACTGGCTCTTCACAAGTGGCAGGCGGAAAGCCTTTCAGTGCCTCGTATATCTGCATCGCTACCACGAAGGAACGCTGGCACGAATGCGCACGGAGTATGTAATCCCGCTGCAAGGCATGATGGTATCCCGCCTTCAGCAACTGGAAAAAGATATTGAGACCACTAATCGCACGCGTCGCCGGAGACTGGAAAAGGAACAGGAAAGCCTGTCAAAAGATCAGAACGAGTTGCGGAGATTCGACGAGAAGCTTCGGCATTATGCGGATCGGCAAATCCAACTGGACTTGGATGACGGCGTAAAGGCCAACTACGGCAAGTTTGGTGACCTGTTGGCCAAAGTCAGGGAGGTGACCGGGGTAAAGCCAACAACATGAATCTAGCAGCAATTACGTCCGAATTGCAGGAGATATTTACGCGTGAGCGGATCGTCTTCTGGTACGATCCGGAGATGGATTTCGTGGACGCATTGCCAGAATTGACACTCGAGAGCGTACATGTGATCAATGTGCGCAGTCTCAGCTC
>JAAXGT010000118.1 GCA_012271205.1 Rhodothermales bacterium | reverse complement strand
CGGAAGCACGATCGACCGCCGGGTCATGAGATCATGTGGCGCGGTTACAGCAGTCTTCAGATGCGGGCGATTGCCTATGAGGAATTGGGGGCGATCTATGACTTGGTGGAGCGTCCGCCGCCCTAACGACCGGACCTGCCCTCACGTTGCTTCCCTCCACTTGTCGTCCCACACACCCGAAGTACGCCTGAGCAGCACATACGCCACCCGACAGCCGCCTGACAGGCACGGTACAGACTCAAATACTCGATCCGCCGTAAAAGCGGGTCAACCGACGCTCCATCAGCCGCAGGCTCCGAGGACTTGTCGGGCCCCGGAATGGCTCAGTATGTGGCCATTGTCAAGTCAAACTTGTGTGGACTTGGCAGTGCTAGACGCCGATCTTGTGGGTGACGTGGCTTGGACCGCGCTCTCCACAGAGGACGGAGACGAAACCATCGACGGCCAGGACGTGCGCGTGAACCAGGTGCGCATCGGTGCCGACTTAGCGCTGGCCGCTCGCCTCGGCCGTGCGGCCCTAGCACCTTTCGCCAAGGTGTACGTGCGTCGCGATGGCGGCGCGGGCCAGACCGGGGCGGGCGTCGAGGTGAGCGGAGGACTTTGGGCCGCGCTTGGCATTGTGCGCCTCGACGCTCAGGCCCGCATCCTTGCCCTTCACTCGGCAGAAGGGTATGGAGAGCGCGGCGCGGCACTGACCCTCACGGTCGGAGCACGTGGGAGCAAGGGGCTATCGCTTTCGGTCTCGCCGCGATGGGGAGACCCTGCCCTTGGCGCTGGCGCGCTTTGGGAAGGGCCACTCGGCCACGGAGTCCGGCCCCAAGGACCGCTCTCGGATCGCTTGACGCTTGACGCACAAGCCAGATACACAGTCTGCTTACCAGGAGGGATCCAGCTCAACCTCTTCGGCGGTCACGGTGACAAGGCCGCGGGATCCCGTTTCGGCGTGCGCTTGGGAGTGGCCGGCAAGCGTCCCGGTTGACCTCTATGTGATTTCCGGCCTCGATTCGGGACCAAGACGCCCGTATGCCAACCCTCAGCAGACACGCACTGCCGTTCATTGTGTGCCGCTGTTGGAGCTGCTCCTCCTGATCCGACTGGGGGCGCGATCGTATCGAGATCGACCTTGTAGCACTCCGCGCCTGTTGGTCGCGTCGATGCACACTGTATCCTTGATATGATAGGCCAATGTATATTCACGGCACATGCTCGCGAAGTGGTTGGAGTTCAACGAGTTGTAACCACTGATATCGATCATGCTGTTCTGCGGGCGGGCCATGATCGCCTCCATGTCTCCATACCCTGTCTGGAAAGGCTTGGCTTGCGATCCAAACGCAACCGCTTTACCAAGGCGGCCTTCGTTGGCACATCAAACACCATCTTCGCTAAAAACGGTTGCGCCTGTAGAGCACGATGCTTCATCTAACGAGTTGGCCGGCCATCTTGGGTGCTCGGCAGATATCGGTCTACAGTTAACATCTCCAAGGCCAAAATTCCTGTGGCGCCCGGCCTACCGGCCCAATGTCTCTTCCATCCAGGGCAAGAACTCCAGCCATTAACTGATCCAGAGACTGAGGCCCATATTTCAAAGTGACATGGCCACCTCCGATATATTCGTGCGGTAACAACTTTCGAAGATACAAGACAAGATGGCCCATTCCTTGTCTGTTGCCCCAACAGGTGCTACGACCCGGAAACTGAAAGAAGTCGGTGCACGGCCACAACGGCACTGACCCAAGCAGAAATACCTTCAAGTCAAGGGATTTGCAAGATGCTCCCGCAATGTGCTGACCAAAAAGGCCCTGCCGAAAATCAACGCACAGGTGGCAGGCAGTCATCAGCAGCCCAAACACAACTCGTGTGGGCCATGGGATTATCGACGGTAACTAAGAATGCCTTGGCCCACGGATGTAAGATTGCAATTTGAGGCAGTGCCTACTTCATACCAACACATGTGACTAAGGGCTGGTGCAAGGCAATCTTCGGGACTACACGGAGCCTTCATACAGATTCAAACGGCCCGCTGGTGCTCAACAACGCCAAGGCGTACCTGGAATTGTGACGCAACGCCGTTGGGGAGCGAAGATGTCCCTTGTCAACGCACGATATCACCAAGATTGAGCCCTATTTCGACCCGATTGAGTACCGCTTGATCAACGATAGGTTATTCCGCAGCATGAAGAGGTATTATTGGCCCCTTAACCACTTACTGAACAATAAGGACAACCTGAAGGCCAAGCTGGTCCTTCTGTTCAGTGCTTCAGGTCGGCGAAGATACACCAGGCTTCAAGAAGATGGCTTGGCTCCGGAGTACGGCCGGCACGTCGTAAGGAATCGGGATTGAAGTGGGGCGCAGACGTCCTTCTTACCGGACGCGCACGATGCGGCCCACATGCGTTGATTGGCCTTCGGGCGATGAAGCCACCAGGCGGTACAGATAGATTCCTGAAGGAAGCGTCGCGCCGCTAAGTCTAATGTCGTGCGCCCTACCGGCACCCAGATTTAAAGGCGGCGCGGCATACACGCACCGGCCTGTCAGGTCCATGATCTCAACGTTCACACGCGCCGGCCAGGGCAGATCAAGCACAATGCGGGTCGATTGCCGAAACGGATTCGGATAGTTGCCATGCACGGCGAACGATTCCGGCCTTAGTTCGTGCTCCGTGGCTACGGGGGAATACACCTCAAGGTTGAATTGCAAGCTGGCGGCAAGCCCGTAGGCATCCGTTGCCCTGTACAAATAGGGCACGGAGCCCGCCGTGACCTCCGTCGGCGTCCCGCTGATTGTGCGCGCGGAAGCGTCAAAGCTTAATCCAGTTGGCAAGGTCGGGGTCAGTGTATAGCTGATTGGAGGAACGCCTCCAGTTGCTTCCGGCAGTGTAACTGCGGCCGGAATTCCACGAGGAAAAGATTGGTCCGGCACCGTATGCTCAAACGAAACGGGCGTTGCCGGTAGCACCTCAAGGTTGAACCGCAAACGGTTGTCGGATCCGTGCGCATCGATAGCTTGGTATACATAATCTCTTCCTGGTGCTACTTCTGTTGGCGTCCCGCTGATCGTGCGTGCGGAAGCGTCAAAGCTCAATCCCGTTGGCAACGCTGGCGTCAGCGTATAGGTGAACGGCGCGACGCCTACGACGGCTTCGGGCAACACCAGTGGTGTTATGGGCTGTCCTGTCAAGAAGCTTTGATCTGCAATGGGAACGGCAAACTGAACGCCTGTACAAGTGGGACCATCCACATGCGAGATGCCGCTCAGCCATGCTTGGAATTCATCGTCCGGTGGTGCACACAACTCCTGATTCCTGAAAACGAGAGTGCTAAGATTGTCCAGCTTCATTAGGTCCCTCGGCAGCATACCGGTAAGTAGCCAGCCCTGCAGATAAAGGCTCTTCAGCTGGGAAAGATTGCCGAGCTCGGGTGGGACCCATCCTGAAAGACTAGTCCAACCGAGATTCAAACTCACCAACTGCGTGAGATTACCCAGCTCGGGCGGAATCGGCCCGGTAAGTATGTCATTCAAACTGAGATCCAGGGTTCTCAGTTGCGTAAGATCACCAAGCTCCGGTGGAATCGGCCCGGATAGGGAATTGTAATCCAGATTCAGGTGGATCAGCTGGTCGAGGTTCCCCAGCTCGGGCGGAATCGGCCCCGAGAGGGAATTACCACCCAGGTACAAATTCACTAATTGCGTGAGATTACCCAACTCAGGCGGGATCGGCCCGGATAGATTGTTTGCCGATAGACTAAGGCTCTCCAATCGCGTGAGACTGCCCATCTCGGGTGGGATTGGGCCGGAAAGGGAGTTGTGCCTCAAAACCAAATCCTGGAGCTGGGTGAGACTACCGATTTCGGGCGGAATCGGCCCGGACAGGGAATTGCTAAACAACCAAAGCCGGATCAGTTGCGTGAGGTTGCCAATCTCAGGTGGAATTGGCCCGGTTAGGGGATTGCCGCCAAGATCAAGATCCTCCAGTCGGGTAAGGTTACCGATTTCGGGCGGAATCGGCCCGGTCAGGGAATTCTCGGGCAGATACAGATGCGTCAAGCGTACCAGGTTGCGAATCAAATCGGGCGAGAATGCACCTGTCAGGGAATTTTTTCCCAATGATAAGTACTGCAGATGCTCAAGTTCGCCGATCTCTGATGGGATCGGCCCAGAAAAAGAATTTGCCCCTAGAGCCAGACGTTCCAGATGCGGCAAGCCTTTGATGAATGCGGGTGAAATTGGACCCGAAAGCAGATTACTCCTCAGGTGCAGTTCTCTCAGCTGGGGAAAAGCTTGGCCAAATTCGGGCAATAGGGGTCCAGAAAGAGCATTATTATACAGCTCTAAGATTTCCAGACTGGAGAAGGTGCTCAGGTCGGGCGGAAACGGTCCGGAAAGGGCATTGCCAGACAGCTTCAAGGTCTTTAGCTGGTGGAGGGTGCTGCCGAGCTCCGGCGGGATCGGGCCGGAGTAATCGTTGAACCGCAAATCCAGCGTCTTTAACCTCGTTAGGTTGCCAAGTTCAGGTGGAATCGGCCAGGTCAGGTTATTGCTCACCAGCCGTAGTGATTCCAGCTGGGTAAGGTATTCAAGCTCCGGGGGTAGCGATCCCGACATATTGTTCACACGCAAATCCAGCTCAACCACCCAGCCTTACACCATCCCAGTTTGCAAGCTCTTCTTCTGTCGGGATATTCATGGGATCCCAGCCTGAATTGTGCGTCCAATTATCCCCATCGGTCGCCAGGTACAGTGCACTGAGGCCTTTGTGTGCCAACTCGAGTGACCGGTTGAGGGTCAGCGTAATCTGATCTGTTTCATCTGCAAACGCTCCGTCATGGATGCGTGCGAACAATCGAATCCGCTGATTGGCGGGAGCATCAGAAGCCACAGAAAACTCAAACGTAACAGCTGTTGAATCCCCCCGAGCCAAAAGGCCAATGTTCGCCCGATTCCGGTTCCATTGCAGATAGGGGTAGGACTCTGCTCCAACCAATTCCACTTGGAGCTGGTTGGCATCGGCTAAGTGATTGACCAGGGTCGCCGTAATGGTTACTACATCACCCGATCCAATCCGTGAGGTGCCATCACGATCCTCCCATGTCCATCGTTTGACCCGGACGGCAGGCAGTGGGGATGCTTCCTCAACCGCCGCCAATACGTTTACAAATCCTCGCCCCAACTCCCCAGCATAGCCGCGATTCTCCGCAGCCATGTTGTCGCTGGTCAACCGTATCTGTTCCCGCACTGCATCGGGGGTCCATTGCGGGAAACGCGTCTTTACCAGGGCGGCTATGCCAGCCACCAGCGGAGACGAAAAGGACGTTCCACTGATGGACACATATCCCTGGCCGGTTGCCGTAGTGTGGAGGTCTTCTCCTGGGGCGAATACATTTACCAACTTTCCATAGTTCGAAAAGGCTGCCTTTACGCCCTTATCCTTTCGCGTCGCACCTACGGACAGCACGCGCGCGTGGCGGGAAGGCAGTTCCCGAAATCGATCGTTGTTCTGATTCGAATTCCCTGCCGCTGCCACAACCAGAGCACCCATGTCAGTGGCAAGGTTTAGCGTCTGATCAATAAAGCGGGCTCGATCATTGTCCCCCACTATGCCTCCCCAACTTACATTGATGATGTCCGCGCCGTTGGCGGCCGCATAGAGGATCCCTTCATAGCCCCAGCAGACAAATCCGTCAAAGCCCAGGCATCCCACATTGACATGCATCAACTGAGCATTCCAGGCCGCCCCCGCAATGCCGACACCATTGTTGGTAACACCACCGGCCACCCCTGCGGCAGCGGTGCCGTGTAGCGCGCTTTCCGGAGAATCGGGTAGACCCGCCGGGTTGTTGTCGGTAGCATCTCTGTTGGCGAAATTAGCGCCATGAATATCATCGATGAATCCATTGTTGTCATCATCCACCCCGTTACCCCCGATCTCATCCGGATTTGTCCATACGTTGGCAAGAAGGTCTTCATGCTGCCACTCGGAGCCTCCGTCCACGATGGCAATGATCACTTTCGGGTTCCCATCCGAACCTTTGACCACATCCCAGGCTTCAGGAAGATTCAGTGCCTGCAGCTCTGTCTGCCTGCTGAATTCAGGATCATTCGGCTCCAGTCGCTCGCGGTATATTGGACCGTACATGCGGTTTATAGGCACCGGCTCGGCGTACACCACGCCGGGGGCGGTGGTCAGGTTCTCTGCAACCCTCTCGGGCGCGGTGTCAGCACTGTACCGCACATAGTAGGTGCGGCGCAACGCTAACAGGTTGCTGCGCGTTCTTGGCGTTGGCTCCACATGGTCCAGGAACGAGTACACACGCTCAATCAGTTGAATGCCATAATGCGCGGCCCTTCGGTCAAATTCCTCCAGTCCAGTCGCGCCAGTCTTGTTGACTGTGACCCCTTCTGATGCAAACTGAACCACAACCAAGTTAGATGCATACTCGGGATCCTCTTGGGCTGCCGCCAGGTGCGTAACCCAAACCGCGAACAGCAACAACAGGGCCACGTGACACCGGGCATTCATGCCGAGCCTATTGCAACAGAATGTCATACTACTGGAGCGTATCATGTAGCGCGTGAAGATTGTTGGGGTCTGGACAGTGTTTTTTCAGCGGCTGGCGGGGTGATCCACACAGCTTTGTAGGGCCTTTGGACCTGCCAAGAAAGCACGTCTTGATGGCGCTGGACCGCTGGAGTTATGCTGTGACGGCTGGCATTCGGGCTTTGCGCGTGCAGTTGTACCCTTCCGCAAATCTCTCCTACTTGGACTAAAGCGCAACAGTTACTCTCGGATGGTCTTTAGTCGATATAGGTGCATACAATAGCATGCGAGCCGCTTACAACCAATTTCCGCCATTTGCAAGCCTTCGATATCAATCATTCCATCGCCGACTTCCATCGCCGACCCGCTAACGCTGCCAAAAGTAAGGCCAAATGTTGTAATTTCCAAGGGTATGCTCCATGAATTCGGGATCCAGAAACCACGGCAAACGACTACATTCTTTGTGTTCATCATATCGTTCGTAATGGGATGCAGGCCGAAGCCTTGTGTGTGAAGGGTACTGCCTCATGCGGGATCAAGACCGAATTGGAACAGCGGGGCTGCCAAACCACATATATCCGACGTCCTTGAAATCGATTCTTGAACAGAATGCGCTTAGGCCATAGATTCGGGCTGCGTGATACAACTGACGCTAAACCTGAAGCCCAATGACTGCCGTCTGAAGCCCTGACCATCCCGCGCGTGTGGCCATTGTTGGGGCCGGTCCGGCAGGGTTTTATGCCGTTGCTCACCTCCCAGCCCAGACATGCTGTGGCCGTGGACATGCATGACAGCTGCCGGCACCTGTTGAATTTGTCCGCAGTTGCGTCGCTCCTGACCATCAGGAAATCAAGAATCTCACCCGCGTCTGCGCCAGAATCGCGAGGCGCCGTGAATTTCGTTTTTTCGGCAATGTGAATTAGGGGAAGGGCCTGCACTTGGTCAATTTGCAGCAGCATTATCCCAAAGTTTATTCTGCCACCGGACCCACGTAGCTAGGTGCCTAGGTAGTGTCTGCCCGAAAAACGCCTTTATTTTGGAGATGATCTAATTTCTGGGTGGAACCGGTGGAGTTTTGAGGCTTGATTGGAGCCAAGATTGAGGCTAGATTTTGTGATGGGCACTGCAAGGCCTCGACGTATGCAATCAGTTTCCCCGTCGTGTCTGGATTTGTAGGCCCCTGCAGCCCGTTTGGGTGGATTTCCGTTTCGTCCAGACGTAGTTCTTCCGTCTCCGACCGTGAAGCAACCCTCAATTCCGCCAAGATCCGTTCCTTTGCTATGCCGCTTGACGCAACAACGTTCGTCGTTGGTCCATCAGGAACGCCCCAATCCGACACAGATTGGTGGCAACCACGCTTGCTCCAACCGTCCGCGCAAAGCCTGCCTTGCCCCCTTTGGTCCGAATACGACCCCCGCCATGCTGCTCCAAACAGTGAATCCGGGATTCAACCTGTGCATGATTCCGGCGCGCCTTCTGGAAGGCCTCCGTTGACTGGCGCGCACGGTCCGCTTGGGACAGGTAGCCCTTCTTGGGAAGATTGATAGGCAGGGGGGTAGATCTCGAAGCCTCCAGATTCTCCGGTGACCAATACCCCCGATCAAAGCTCATTGAACTCAGATTCGGATAGGCGGCAGGGTACTTCGCCAGGATCGGAATCACCATCTTAACATCCTCCTCTTTCCACATGATTTCCCAGCCCATGATCAAGCGGCGATCACTTTCAATGATCGCGACCGGAACCCCAAACTCGATCTCATTCGGGGGCGCTTTGCCCTTTTTGACCCAACGCGTATGCGGCGCATGCAACGAAAGGATCTTCTCCGAATTCGGGATTTTTTCCTTCTTTACCCAACGCCGCTCCACCAAGTCATGGAGCGCCCAGGCCCGATCCAGGGCCACGCGCAGCTCAGAAAGCGCGCGCGCGTCGGGAAAAGCCTCCAAAAGCCGTGCATAGGTCTCTTCGCATTTTCCAAGGCGCGCCGCACACAACGCCAAGTAAGCAAGAACGGCATCCGGTCGCTGGTTGTATTTCTTCGCAGCATCCACTTTCCGGAAGGCACTTAGGAGTGTCCTGCGCAGATGCCGAAGTTGACGCCAGCCGGTTGCCTCCCCGCGCGCCCGACGCGATAGACCCTCCGCATTCCATGCGCGGGAGGCCTTCGTCATACCTTGCTGCACCCCTTCATGCAACAGCGCGACATCCATCGGACGACGAATATTCGTCTCCACCACATACGAATCCACCCGGGCACCAAGCGGCGTGGCGGGGCCAACCCCCAGAACCTCGTGTCCAAACTTGACGATGACTTGGTTCAACGCCGCCCAAATCTCCTCGGTGATCAACGAGACATTATCGATGACCGTCTGTAATTCATAGCGCGGCGCCTCCGAATAACCCTCCCTATCATGCTGCAACATCTGACCCATCGTCCGATGTTCATTGGCCAGTTCCGTCAACCGATCAAAGTCCACGTTCAGCGCCTGCTTTACAACCGCCAACACAAATATGCGCCAGTGGTGCATCCCCGGTCGTCCTACCTTTTGATGGATGCCATGACCGATCCGCGCTGATAAAATCGACAGCAGGGCCTCGCGAAGCGATGCATCGCACCAAATCGTCTACAAGGCCAAAAGAACGCGAGGAATATCATCGCGAGATTTGGGGTTAACCTGCATGTCTTCTATCGGAATGATGCCCAGCGTAGGCGCAGAATCGTACGGTAGTCGCCTTGCGAAAATAAAGGCGAAGATTTTCGAAGATTTCGGCCCAATTCAGCTCAACCCCCTGAAACAGCCCTCTCAGAGGCGTTATACGCCCAAAAAACGAGAGAATCTAGATTTGAAGAGAAAATCTTCGCGCCGTAACCCGCGTAATAAAATCACGAAAAACAGGCCAAAATCGCCCGATATAGGTGCGTACGACCTCTTTTCTGGCAAAAACTGAGGGCTTTCACTATTTCCGGGCAGACACTAGGTAGTTCGGGAGAGGACCTGAGTCGGCGATATTCGGCAATGGACTTCGTGGCCTGGTACAATGCTCATCCCGAATAATGCCATCTGTCGAGTGATTTGTCGCAAGAAGTTGTGCCTGTAGCCGGTATGGGTAATGTAATTGTGGCAGTATGCCGCCTTCTGTATCGAACCATAGACGACCTGAGCAAAGCTGATATCGCCAACTGTGCTTTGGAAGCCTGTGGCGCAGATTCCTAGCGGAGAGCAAGGTGCCTCTGGTCGTTATACTGGGTCGTTGCGGGCCGGCGCCGGCCACATTTAGCCATCCTGAGGCCAAAGAGCTGGGACAGCTTCCAGGTGCTGACATTCACGCAAAGCCAGAAGGTGCGGCACCGGATCCGGTATCAGCCGTGTGGCTCGAAGAATCGGCAAATCGACTCACCACCAAGAAAGTGCGGCGCATTGAGGGATTAACCAAATGCGCGCCTACGGGCAAGCCCAGGTGCCTGATCAACCGCTACCTTGCTTCCCCGGTCACCCTGCATAATGAAGGCAGCGGGTCCGTTGGTGTGGCGTGCAGCAGGTACATCATGTACGGTAGATTGCAGGTGAAGGACGGTTCCGACCGCGGTCGACTGAGCGTTATGAAGCGTTGTCTGCCCGCGGCGAGGTCCCGTTTACCCTATTACGGGGAAGTTGCCATCTACTCTCCACGGCAACCTACCCTTCACCACGTTGGATGACGTTGCTAGGGCTGCCGAGTCCATTCAAATTCCACTTGACAACAGTTGCCTTCTGACTCTTTCGGGGCCGAATCCGTCATGGTTGTGGGCGGCTGATATCGTGCCTCGCTTTTGTCGGCAGACCGGTAGTTGGGTCAACTGGGGCTGTAACGCAGCTATCGGGTCGAGTACGTGCAGCTCATGCGCACTACGGGTGTGTGGGACGACAAGTGGAGGGGAGCAATGTGAGGGCAGGTCCGGTCGTTAGGGCGGCGGACGTTCCACCAGGTCATACACGGCCCCGAAGGCCTGGTAGGCGATGGCCCAGATTTGCAGACTCGTGTAGCCGCGCCACATGATTGCGTGACCCGGCGGTCGATCGTGCTTCCGGTTCCGGTAGCCTCCCATCATCGCCACCAGCAAGACCGCTGAGGCTAAGTCCACAGGTTCGGCCAGGTTGTAGTTGCGCGCATAGACCCGAAGCATATCCAGCTCTGTGTCGGTAAACAGAACCTTGGCGGGCAGGTCGATGGACACCCGGCCCAACAGCGTCATCAGCATGATGCGCCAGGCAGTGACCATGTGCAGTGTAATAGCGAGGTGCAACCGGTTGGCCTGCTGCATGCGCAACTTCTCTACCTTGCAGCCACGCTTGAGCACCCGGAAGGTGTCCTCCACACGCCAGCGCAAGGTGTAATACTTCACCATCTGCTTCGCCTCCTCGGTCGAACGCACCTCGGCAGTGGTCAACAGGTACCACGCCAACCGTTTAGCGCCTGCAGGCGGTGCCACCTCACTAACATGGATCGCTGATACACGCACCCCGGCGGCCTTCCTGTCCTGGGTCGGCGGCAGGGTCAGGGTCCGGTAGCGTATTTCCAGCTTTGCATGGCGCCCCGGACGACCCTGGCTGGTTACCCTACCCGATTTCGCCCGACGACTCAGCTTAGACACCGACAAAACCATTTCACCCAAAGCCGGACCCTCGCGCATCGCCGCAAACAACCGAGCCTGCTTCTTGTCAGCCTTCAGCTTCCGGTCATGCCGGGCCCGCACCAGTAGATCGGTGCGCTTACAGCGCTGCTGCGCGGCAAAGATCGCAAACACATCTCCCTCTCGGTCCATCACGCTTATCACACGCGTCTTGCGCGGAAGCGTCTCTGCGGCTGCATCTAGGTCATGCAGCCCGTCTATCCACTGATGGGTCTTGGTTTGCCCTTCCTTCTTCCGGTATGAACATCGAAGCACCCCCAGCGGAAGGCCTTCGTCATTTATCGCCAAGGTGGCATGTACATGCACCCCTTTCGCCTCGGCGGTGGTCTGATTACGCCCGATGACCTCCAAATCGCCGCATTCCGGACGCGTGCTGTAACTGATATCGGTCCCATCCTGCACGCACAACACCACCTTCTGCGTCCGCATCCGCTCAATCGTACGTGCCCGGTGCGGTGCCAGCACCTTCTCGGGGGTGATCCCAAACGTATCGGCCTTCTCCACAAACCGCCAGTAGCCCTGCACTGCCGCCATATCCCGTTTCGGTGAAGCTGTCACCGGTTGGCCCCTACTTGACGCCACCAGATGGACACTCTTGACCAGCCGCACCGTGCGGCGCGTGTCGCCCAGCTCCGCTTTCCCAAACTCCTGCTCTGCCCACTGGTCCGTGTCCAGTCCGGCCCCCACCTGAAGCTTCGGCCGCAGCTCCACATACGGCACCTGGAGCTTGCGGCGCCAGTGCGGATCCAGTTCATACACAAAAATCTTCTTTTTCGACCGCGTACAGGTATTCGTAGGCGCATGCCGACCACGACCCTTGCTCTGACCCAAATATCGGAAATTCGCCGCCTTGAAACAGGTGCCCTCCTGGTCCGGGCCTACAAAGGTCTCCACCAGATACGGCACATAGTGGTAGCGCGTCCTGAAGTCGCGCCGCAGTTGGCCCAGCACCCGGCCCAGCACATGACTGGCCAGATGCCGGCACTGCACGCCAGGCCGGATCAGAAAACGGCTCAGATTGACCATACGGTACAGCTGCCGGCTGCGCTGCTGCTGAGACCAGGTGATCCACTGGTCCCGGGCCTTAAGATACAAGGCTGCCGATGAAAAGCCGACCGCTCCCAGATAACCATGCTTGCTCTTGATGAGATATTTGAGTTGCGCACCGGCGAACATAGTCACCCCCCGTGGATGCTCCCTATCGATGAGCGTGTTCCAGATGGCCCGGTCGTCTCTGCCGGTGACCAGGATGATCTCCAAGTCCTCCAGCTCGGCTACCGTGTCGGGCACCTCCTGAGCCTCCGGAACCGGCGCGTCCAACACGCGCGGCGTCGGTGTCGGGGCAGCCGCCTGCGATGCGGGCAGCGTAATCAGACCCTCGGCGTCTAAAGTGCGCAGCGCTTTTAAACAGCTGGCCTGCTGCACACGACCCCGCGCATCCAGAAACCCGAAGGCCTCAGACACCCGCCGGGCGGTCGCATTCCGACCCAGATCAGGCTGCTCGTTGAGCAGCGCGGATACCCTAGGCACAGAAGCCCGAAGCGTTCTCAATACCTGATGCTGAGCCTGCATACCGGTAAACTAACCGGCAAAATGGCAAATGTTAAGTGCTAGTTCTGGTTACTCGGCAGACCTATGTGGCTATTTGTTACAACAATATGCACTGATGCAACTACATACTTCCCGGTCGCGGATGGGACTTAATCCACGGGCTGATAAACCAGCCAAACAGCCCGAAAATGCCCTTGTAATAGGCGTCAGCGTGTCAAATGGAGACCTTATGAGACCCCTCTGTGTTTTTCGGGCAGGCACTAGATAGAAAACGACACGTTATGGATTAGCTTGGGGTCGGGTGGACTGTAGCGGAACGGGCGTGGGCCATGGCGGGGCTGTCCTAGGACGGTCTGAGCCAAAACACACCTCGGCGGGGGGCGATAGCCCAGGGCCGGATGCGGACGCTCCTCGTTGTAGAACGCGAAGAAGGCGCGCAGGGCCGTGTGCCCCGTCTCGTAATCACGCCGGTAGACCTCTTCATGCTTGACCGGGCGCCCCCGGCGATCGATCCGGCTATGGTCGTCGCCGCGACCCGCCCCGCTCCTCGAGACCGGGACGCCGGCGGTCTTCGATAAGCGAAGCCGGGTCTTACGGCCGTACGGCGCCCCCGGATCGGGGTGGAATAGGTCCGGGGTCCCGACCGA
>JAAXGT010000195.1 GCA_012271205.1 Rhodothermales bacterium | reverse complement strand
AACGAGTGCCCGCCCCCCAGATGGATCAGCAGTGTCCGAAGGAGGGGGTCCGGTGACTGGTCCTTACGCCACCCGCGCAATGCGCCAGATTCCGCCGCCCAGTCCTGCCCGTTCACGGGCCGGAACGAGGCCCGAACGTCCCCGTCCTGGTCTGCTGGTGCTCTCGTAACCGTACCCTGCATCCGAATACCATCGATTGGTAATGAACGAAAGCAACATACAGAAGACTCCTCAGGAAAATCAGTTAACGCTTATGGGGCCCCGCCCCGGTAGCGGACCAAGACGTTCACCGGCGGCCCGGTCCGGTAGATCGCCGGAAGCGGTGCTGGACGACGGCGGAGGGACGACGGCTCTACGCGGCCCGGAAGGCTACGGCCGAACCGGTTTTCGGCCTCCTCCAGCCGACCAGGGGATTCCGCCCCTTCCGGGCGCGAGACGGGGAGGCGGTCCCATCCGAGTGGGCCGGGGTAGGCCCGGCCTACCCTATCCAGAGGCGGCCGGCCCTGAAAAGCGGATCAATCGGGGGCGCCCCCCGCTTGGGGCCACCAACCCAGGCCAATGCGGCTTCGATAGGCCCAAAAGCCATGGAACCACAACCCTCAGGGTGGGGATGGGCGCCATCCAGCCGGCCTTCCAAGAATTCCGGCCCGAAATCCAATCACACAAACGCTAAGCCGACAGGCTCTTGGGGAGCCTGAAGCCGGGCGGCTCACCTTAATGCGAGCGTCCTGTACGCTACGCCGGCGCGGTCCCCACGGCTTCCGTTGGGGGCTCGTGGTCAACCGTTCGGGGTGGCCGGCCACCTTTTTCTTCCCGATGGTCCCGCGTACCGCCCCAATCGGGCGCGGCGGGTGGAGCCGGGCCCGTTCGGAGGCCCGAGGCCTCGTAGAAACGCGAGCCCTCGTTCGGCGCGCGGCCCGAAAAGCGCGATCGATGGCGGCTTTGCACTCCCGGGGGGGCGCGCAGTCCCTCCGCTGGCAAGCCCGTGGCTGACCGGCCGAGTGGCGGTCCCCCCGGCCGCGTGGGCCGTAGCGCCCGCGCTTCGGCTTCGTGGCCACTTGGGGCGGCGGCTGAATCAAAGCCTCGAACCCCGGCGCGCCCCCCGGCCTCTTCCGGCCGGCCCGGATCTCCGCCGAGGCCCGGCCCCGTCGGATCCGGTCCACCCGCGACCGGGGCCGCCCGCCGCGCGTACCGAGGGGGACGATCGCCCGCTGGGGGCGTGGATAAGTGGATTCCAATACGGCGGGCGGGAGATGTAGGGTCGATCCGCGTACCGCTTAGGCGGCCCCCCACCGGCGCGGAGGACCTTCGCCTTGATCGGGTGCTGGCGGCGGATCTGCACCGCCTCCGAGGTGGGCTGCAGAGCCCCGTCCTCCCCTACCTCGGGGCCCGCCCGTACGCCAGGCCGTACGGGAGCGTCCCCGCCCAGGAACCCCTGTTTTAGCCTTGAACCCCTCCCGGTAATGTGGTGGAACGGCCGTAAACGCCGACGCGCGCGCGACCGTTTTTTGATATTACCTTAATGGGGTAATGTGTACGGTCTCATTCCGGACGCCATACAGCTGCCGCAAGTGATGCCGTACAAATGATCAGATCCAACACCCGGGGCGGACATGCATGTCCGGTCGATACGGTATAGACCTACGCAGTCCGGTGTCTACGGTAATTGCCTCTCTTGCCCTGTGTTTGTACGATAATACTTCAGGTTTTTAAGTAGAGTTGGCGGGCGGAAACGTGCTCCTCTGGAGTAACGCGCCGTCCGCCGACTCTACCTAAGCAATTGTTACAGACTTGTCCAAGTATACGTCTTGGATTGCATTCAGAATCTGAACGCCTTCATCCATGGGGCGCTGGAAGGCCTTACGTCCGGAAATCAGCCCCATGCCACCGGCCCGCTTGTTAACTACTGCCGTTGTAACGGCTTGGAGCAGGTCATTTGCACCGGAAGCCCCGCCCGAATTGATCAGGCCGCAGCGACCCATATAGCAGTTGGCGACCTGGTAACGCGTCAAATCAACCGGGTGTTGGCTGGTCAGCCGCGTGTAGATACGCTCGTCAAATTTGCCATAGCTGGAGCTGCCATAGTTTAGCGCGGCATAGCCACCGTTGGACGTCGGCAATTTTTGCTTGATGATGTCCGCTTCAATCGTGACACCCAGATGATTGGCCTGCCCGGTCAAGTCTGCCGAAGCCTCATGGTTGACGCCGTTGATCTTGAAAGCGCTGTTACGCACATAGCACCAGAGAATGGTCAGCATTCCCAATTCGTGCGCATGGGCAAATGCTTCCGTGACTTCTTGGAGTTGGCGGTTGGACTCCTCTGATCCAAAGTAAATTGTAGCCCCAACGCCAATGCAGCCCATATCCCATGCATTCTGCACGTTTGCGAACAGGATTTGGTCGTATGAATTGGGGTATGAGAGCAATTCGTTGTGGTTGAACTTCAATATGAAGGGAATCCTGTGCGCAAACTTACGGGCGACGGAGCCCAGTACACCATAGGTGGAAGCGACCGCATTGCACCCGCCCTCAATGGCCAGCCGGACGATGTTTTCCGGGTCAAAATAGGCGGGGTTTTTGGCGAAGGACGCACCGCCGGAATGCTCAATTCCTTGGTCCACGGGCAGAATCGACACGTAACCCGTCCCGGCCAGGCGGCCATTTTCAAACAGGGTCTGAAGGGCGCGCAATACGCGCGGGTTGCGATCAGAACCACCCCAGACTTCGTCCACAAAGCGGGGGCCGGGGAGGTGCAGGTTTTCCCGTGGGATCGTTTCACACTTGTGCATAAGAAGATCCTCGGCTGTGTTGCCCAGAATGGCCGCTGTGCCATGGGTCATGGTATTTATCATCGGATTTGCTGCTATTGGTCAATAGTAAGAGTGTTGTTCCAACTACCTCAGACAAGGTACGCCAGTGTGCCCTAAGCACTTGGGCACAAAGGAATAAAACTGCTTGAATTCAAACGCGTCAAGCGGCCCTCAGGTTACGGTCCAGTCGTCTGGCGTAACCGGACTCGAATTTCAGGCGGAACGTGCTCCGGATTTTCCAGCCACGCAGGCAATCGCCGTGCGATATGCGGTGCAAAAAGCAATCCCTTCGAACCCAGACCCGTAAAGATCCAGACGCGGCGGCCAATGGGGCCAACCATGGGTAGCCGTGTGCCAGGCACACCTACACGTACGCCTGCCGCCGCACCTGTCACCCCTGCGTTGGCCAGGCGCGGAATCATGGAAGAGGTCAATTTGATAATGGCGCGTTGACCACTCCTGGTGGGGGTGAGGTCATCGAAATCTCGCTCGTAAGTTGTGCCGAGCGTTAAAGATTTTGTTCCAGGCGCGACATAACCTTGTCCGCAAACGGGCAGTGCTAGCTTTAGTCCGGGAAGATGACTTACTTCAACAGTCTGCCCTTTGACAGAATGCAGATTTAACCGGTTAAGCGCTGGAAACCGCAGGTAACCGTACCCCACCGCGAGCACGATCAGTGATGCACTGTGGCGTACTCCTGACTGCAGGGTAATAGATCCTTGCCTGGTGCTTTCTGTCCAGCCCGTCACGTGTGCGTTTCGACGAACTGTGCCACCTCGCTCTTGCAGTTTCTGCTGCGTATCCAAGAGGAATTGCGAGGTGTCCACTTGACCGCCTGGCGTGTGCAGCGCGCCAAAATCGGCGTTGAGCCAAGGATACTGCTCCTTGACGTCTTCGCTGGTCAGCCATGTGTTGCTGGAAGCGGCAGTCCTAAATAGCTCGGCTTGCGCGGCAGAACTCGCTGGACGTAGCACACCGGATTTTGAATAATGCCGCGAGGCTCCGGCCAAGTCCAGTGTTGCTTCGAGGTCCACCAGCGCTGTATCCGCGTGCCAAATAGGTCGCAGGTGCTGTCCTGCAAACGGATTAACGATGCCGGCGGCCATGTGTGACGCGCCAGGATCATGACCACAAAGCAGCAACACGCGGTGATGTTGGCTGAGCCACAAGGCCGCACACGTGCCAGCGAGGCCGCCGCCGGCGATTATGACGTCATACGGGCTGTGCACGGGGCACTTCACAGTGGAACTTGAATGGGGATCAAATGTGCAACAAAGCACAGGTTCTTGTGCCCGTAGCTCAGCTGGACAGAGCGTCTGACTACGGATCAGAAGGCCGGGGGTTCGAATCCTCCCGGGCACGCTATCTTAAACGCCATGCTCTTGTGGGGGCATCTGGTGTACAGGGCCTGCCTTGTGTAGCACCGTTGCCGGGGGGCTGTTTCTCACCGTCACTCTGAGACTGACATTATTCGCGGTTACATAGCCCAACTTGGCAGTGCACCCAGTTGCACATCAAAGATCCAAAGTATGAGCGAATAGGCAGCGGCTGTAATTACGGTCAGAAACAGAAAGTTCAGTACTAGGCCGGCTCGGGCCATTTCCGGAATGGGAATGCGGCCACTGCCATAGACAATCGCATTCGGCGGCGTGGCTACCGGTAGCATAAAGGCGCAACTGGCGGCCAGCGCAGCCGGTACAGCCAAGAGGATCGGATTCTGACCTATGCCGATCGCTAAGGCGGCCAATACCGGCAAGAACGTGGCGGTGGTTGCAGTATTGCTGGTCAGCTCGGTCAGAAAAACGATTAGTCCGGTCACAATCAGAATCACTACAATAAGTGGCAACGCCTGCACAAATCCCAGAGAAGCTCCAATCCAGTCGGCCAACCCCGATCGCGTAACAGCCCCTGCTAGGCTAAGCCCCCCACCAATCAGAATGAGTGCGCCCCAAGGAAGCCCACGTGCAGTCTCCCAATTCTGAACAAAGATGCCACGCTTGTAATCCACCGGAATCAAAAACAGCACGAGCCCTCCCGCCATAGCTATTCCGGCGTCGGTGAGTCCAGGGATAAATTGGGCCAGAAGTGGGCGCACGATCCAGAGCACAGCCGTAATTGCGAATACTGTCGCAACCACGACCTCGCCTTTCTTGATGGGACCGAGGCTTCGAATTTCGCGTTCGATGACATCAATGCTCCCAATCAAGTCACTCTTCCGGAAGGGATAAATGATACGTGTCAGCACCAGAAAAGTGAGTGGCACACCCAGTAAGACGAGCGGCACGCCGACCATAAGCCAACGGGTAAACGTAATTTCAAACGCGAATTGTTCTTCAAAGAAAGCCGCAATAAAGGCATTAGGCGGAGTGCCAATGAGTGTTCCCATACCGCCTATGTTGGCGGCATAGGCAATGCCAAGCAGCAACACGAACGCGAATTGCGTTCTGAAACGTGTACCCGTACCTTCCTCATCGGCTACGGCGATGATAGACAGCCCCACAGGCAGCATCATAAGTGCTGTAGCGGTGTTGCTGACCCACATGCTCAAGAAGGTCGTGGCGGCCATAAAGCCTGCAATCAACGCACGTGGCCCGGTGCCGGCCCGCGTCACAATGTGCAATGCGATGCGTTTGTGCAGCCCCCAGCGCACCATGGCGAGTGCGATAAGGAAGCCGCCCATGAACAAGAATATGAGCGGATTGGCGTAAGGTGCAGCACTTTCAGAAATGTCGCCAATCCCAAACATGGGAAAGAGTACCAGTGGCAAGAGAGACGTCGCCGGAATGGGAATAGCCTCGGCAATCCACCACGTAGCCATGAGCAGACCGATGCCGGCGGTCAACCAGCCGGCATCGCTGAGTCCCTCCGGCGCAGGCAAGAGCAGGGTTAACAGTAGCCAGGCCGGTCCCAGGAATAGCCCGACTCGCTGCCGAAAGCTGTACTGCTGTTTAGAGTCTGCTTCCATAATATTCGCGGGATCGGGCCTGTTGCCTTAACCGGTACTTCCCAGTAACTTCGACGCAAAATCCCTCATCACGAACGTGATGTCAACCCAGGACTGTGTGGTTGCACTAGACATTTCGACAACGGCTTCCAAGGCCTTGGTCTTAGGTGCCGATGGCCGCGTGTTGGGACTGGCGTCTTCACCCCATGCGATTTCCAGTCCGTATCCGTTGTGGAGTGAGCAGGAACCGGCGGACTGGTTGCAGGCGGCGCAAGAAAGCTTGTGCCGCGTATTGGCCGAGAACCAAATCACTCCGGCGCGCATCCAAGCCATCGGGCTTACCGGGCAAATGCATGGGCTTGTACTGCTGGATCAACATGAAAATGTCCTGCGTCCCGCAATGCTCTGGAATGATGGGCGATCCGCTAAGCAATGCGACGCAATTCGAGATGCCTTGGGTCTTGCACGGCTGGTTGCCCTGACCGGGAACGATGCCTTTACAGGTTTTACTGCGCCCAAACTGTTGTGGGTTCGTGATCATGAGCCGGACGTGTATGAACGGATAAACAGCGTGCTGTTGCCCAAGGACTTTGTGCGACTCAAACTGACTGGGACATATGCCACAGACAAGGCCGGAGCAGGCGGCACATTGCTTTTGGACTTGCCGTCACGGGACTGGTCATACGAAGTATTAAGTGCGTTGGATATACCACGTGGCTGGTTGCCACCCACGAACGAGGGGCTTGGCGTTACGGGAGTCGTTTCGCATGCGGTTTCTAAAGCCACCGGGTTGCGAGAGGGTACACCCGTTGTAGCGGGGGCGGGCGATCAGGCGGCACAAGCCACAGGGGTAGGGGCCGTATGTCCCGATATATGGGCGTTGACGTTGGGCACGTCCGGTGTCGTATTTGCACCAAGTAGTGTGCCAGCAACGGATGCACTTGGGCGTGCACACGCATTCCCGCATGCAGTCCCCGGCATGTGGCACATGATGGGTGTAATGCTGAGCGCGGCAGGAAGCCTTGAGTGGTATCGCAACACACTTGCGTCAGAGGTAGCCTTGGCCGCTTTGTTGGAGGAAGCAGGCAGGGCACCACCCGGATGCGACGGCCTAGTGTTCTTGCCCTACCTGACCGGCGAACGGACACCGCATGCCGACCCGCTGGCCTTGGGTGCTTTCGTCGGGCTTACGCCGCGGCACTCGCGGGGGCATATCACCCGGGCTGTACTGGAAGGTGTCGCGTTTGGCCTTCGTGACAATCTCGAGCTTCTCATGGAAGCCGGGCTTCCCCCACCCAGAGAGATTCGGATTTCCGGTGGCGGGGCCAAAAGTCCGCTATGGCGTCAAATACTGGCTGACGTCCTGCAAATGGATCTGCATGTTGTGGAAGTGACGGAAGGAGCAGCCTTGGGTGCGGCGCTGCTTGCCGGTGCGGGTGCGGGTTTGTGGCCGTCCGTTGAAGCGGCCTGTCAAGCTGTTGTAAGTACGTGTGCGTTAAACTCACCAAGCTCGAATTCCGCATGCTATGAAATGCAGTACGAGCGGTTCAGAGACCTGTATCCAAGACTCCGGCCGTATTTTGCCGCCAGACCCTAGCGGTATTTCGTAGCGGGGCGATAGCGAAGACCGGATTCGCCGAGTGGCGCGTTGGCCTTTGCTTCAATGGTCAAAGCATCTTTGCCGCGGTGCTGGTAGAGAAAGTAGCCGGCTCCCGCGACCATAGCTCCATTATCCATGCAGAGCTTTAGGGGCGGTGCAAAAGTTCGATAGCCTTGCTTGGTCGCCGCAGACTCCAATTGTTTGCGTAGCGGCATATTCAGAGCCACCCCCCCCGCCAAAGCAATGCAGTCGAGCTCATGGGCTCTTGCAACACGCATGGTTTTGGTAACCAGCACATCAATCACCGCTTGCTGGAAGCTCGCGCACAGGTCCGCCTTGTTGGCGTTTGGCTCATTCTCAATGGTCTGCAGTACCGCGGTCTTGAGTCCGCTGAAGCTGAATTCGAAATGTGGCTGGTTGATCAGCGGTCGAGGGAATGTGTACGCTTTCGGATTGCCTTCGGCGGCCAGGCGTTCAACGGCTGGCCCTCCCGGATAGCCGAGTCCGAGTTGGCGGGCCACCTTGTCGAACACTTCTCCCGCGGCGTCATCCCGCGTGTGTCCCAACAATGTGTACTGCCCGTGATCCTCAATCTTAAGCAGCAACGTATGGCCACCCGCTACAGTAAGGCACAGGAACGGAAAGGCAAGCTCCCCGTCTCGGCCCATAAGGTTGGAGTAAATATGTCCCTCCAAATGGTGGATTCCCACGAGTGGGATGTCACACGCCAGGGCGATAGACTTGGCTGCAGAAACGCCGACAACCAGCGAGAGTAGCAGCCCCTGGTGATGAGAGACGGCCACGGCATCCAAGTCCTGAAAGGTAACACCGGCTTCATCCAGTGCGGCGTGCACGATATACGAAATGTTCTTGGTGTGCTCTCTTGCAGCAATTACAGGCACGATGCCCCCAAAGCGTTCATGCGCGACATGCTGCGAAGCAATCACGTTGGAGTGCACGTTGTGGCCATCTTCGACGACACCGGCAGCGGTATCGTCACATGTAGTATCTATACCCAGTATCAGCACGGTATCAGCTAAAGGTTTGCGTTGCGCTCCGCGAGTGTGGCCTGCAAATAGGTCGGAGTCAAGGACATTATCTTTTCGCGGTGCAGTGGGGTCGATTGGAGGGCGGCTGCCACGATTCCATCGGGCCACAAGCGGACCTGAGATTTATGGCAAATGGCACCGGCGCAGTGCGATACCAACTCTCCGAATGTGGATCCGTACTCAACAACGAGCGGGGTGCCTTCTTCAAGCAATAGAGACTCCATGAGTGCCTCAATACCACTGACGGTGAGGTGTCCTGACTGCAAATCCAGCTGTCCTTGGCCGTTCGAAGCGTACGAGGCGCTGTAATACCGGCCGCGGCCCGCATTCATGATGGCGCACACGGGGCCCTGCGTCCAGCTGTGCGGTGCTACCAGGGCATCGAGTGTGGCGATTGGAATCAGCGGTTTCTTCAGCACCAGAGCAAGCGTTTTGGCAGCCGTAACACCAATATTCAGCCCAGTCCATGATCCCGGTCCGGTAATGACACCGATGGTGTCGACATCAGGTAACGTAATGCCAACAGGCGGCAGCAGCGTGCGAATCTGCTCGTGGATCCGTGCCGCAGGCCGGCCCTTAAGGGTACCGAACCCGAGTAAGTCTCCGTCTTGGGCCACGGCCACGGTGGAATACGCGCCCGAGGTATCAATCAGGAGGATGCTCATAGTAGGGTAGGCTCGCCAATAGGGTGCTGTACGCGGAAGCTTCACCCACTCCGGTCACCTGAATGCAGCGCGCACTGAAAGATGGGCCATATGATAACTTGATAGAAAGGAAACCGGGTACGAGGCTATGCAGAAACTTACTCGCCCATTCTACCAGCATAACGGTATCAGGGCGTTCGAATATTTCGGTGAAGAGCAAGGTGTCTGAGACAGAAAGCTGGTCAAGCCGGTAAAAATCAATGTGCACGAAATTGCGCGTACCGGTGTTGTACTCCTGTACAAGATTGTATGCAGGACTGACGATCAGTGTACCCTTGGGCGAACCCAGGCCTCGCACTATTCCCTGCACCATGCACGTCTTGCCGGCTCCCAACGATCCGTCGAGCCCGACCACGCTCGCTTGTGGCAACTTGGCACCAATCCATGCTCCAAGGGCCTGAGTCTGTTCCGGACTTGATGAAATAAACTGAAACAAGCATCCAAACGGTCTGGCCAAGTATAAACGCATGGTTTGCAACCCTGTTGCTGTGCCAGTCTGAACCAGGGTGCCGCGCTGGCGTATGTAGCGTGACCTGAAATTGCTTTCAAATTGGAAATGAAATTCAAGTGGCTGGCCTTGTTTATAGTTCTGTCCGCATGCCAGGAGACTCCTGAGCCCACACTGGAGCCGGTAGCTGCGGGCCTGACACGTACGCCTTCACCTGATGGGGCTGCGGTCTACTTCGTTTCACCCCATGACAGTGCCCGTGTGCCGGCGGGAATGGTGGAGGTGATTTTCGGACTTTCCGGCATGGAAGTCGTACCGGCCGGAGTAGATTCTCTGAATACAGGCCACCATCACCTTCTGGTAAACGCCAGCGAATGGCCACCCTTGGGCCAGCCGATACCAGCCGATTCCGTGCACCTGCATTTTGGCCTGGGACAAACTGAAACCACGCTCGATCTGTCACCTGGCACCTATACGCTGCAACTCCTTTTGGGTGACTATTTGCACATTCCGCATGATCCGCCCGTCTATTCGGAGCGCATTACGCTGATTGTCGAATAGGGACTTAGTGTGTGAGTGCCCAGTAGATAAAGTTGATCGCCATCTGAAAGCTCACTGTAGAGGCGGATCCCAAGTTGCGACCGCCGGGCCATTCCCAGCCGTCGCCGATATCCTGATTGTAGCAGATCACAATCATCAGACGGTCGTTGTCATCCGCAATTCCGTAATAGATGTCGTCATCAGGCGCAAAGCGCATTCCGCCCCAACGCCATCCGCCACCGTTTTTTGTTGAGATCGCAGCATCCGGATCAATGTCGTAGTAGATACTCCAGATGGGGTGATTGGCGGTGAGTTCGAACGGTTCGTGATCCGGGAAGACGCGCTTGATGTTGTCGTACATATTATTCCACTGGGGGCCGGTATATCCGCGGCCGTAGTCGTGGAAGTCGTCAATGATCAGAAAGCCGCCCCGCTCAAGATACTTGCGCAGGTTTTCGACCTCGGCTTCGTTAGTGCGCCAATATCCGGGTTCGGTGAGGTAAAGCACAGCGTATTCGAAGATCCGCTCGTCTGTCAGGGACACGACGATTGGTGGCCCGTCCAGATGCAGACCCGTTGTGCGGTCGATGGCTTCGTGCAGATTAAGCTCCGCGGTAGGATAATCGGTCGCCCAGGCACTGCTTCGCAAGCCCGGGTGGCTTTCGTACCAGACGCGCGCAAACTGAAAACCCATATCCTGTGCCTGCAGCTGCGGGGGCGTTAACCAGATACTTGCAACAATGGACGCTGCTGCCACAGAAATAAACCGCCTTCTCATGCCCGTTGCGGTCTCAATTCAGCGCCACCTTCAATACGACAATGGTTCGCTCATGACCTGCTGAAATACGTCGGCAAACATAGCCATTTCGTCGGGAGTGCCGATGCTCAGGCGGCACCAGTCCAAGTACGGCGGAAAGGGTCGACCGACGAATATGTCACGCTGGGCCATGGCCTGCTGAAAAGGTCGGATGGAGCGTCCAAGGTGGAAGAACACAAAGTTGGTGTGTGAATCGGCACAGGAGTGTCCCCACGCACGCAGTTTTCCTGTGATGTCGACCCGGCTTTCGGCAATGCGTGTACGGCTTTCCTGAACGAAGGCGTCGTCCTGGTAAGCGGCGAGCGCAGCCCGCAAGCCAATGATATTGATGCCATTGGCTGTGCGATAGTTTCTGAGACGTGCGGCGATATCCGGTCGGGTCAGCGCATAGCCGATACGTAATCCGGCCAGTCCGTACACCTTGGAAAAAGTCCGCGAGACAATGATGTTGTGCCCTTCGGCTACCAGGGGCACGACAGATGCATAGTTCGGATCCGTTACCAACTCAAAGTATGCTTCATCTACTAGGACTACGCAGCGTCGGGATACTTCATCACAGAAGGAAGCCAGTTCGTTCTTGTCACAGATTGTGCCGGTCGGATTATTCGGGTTGCATACGAAAACCAATTTGATTCCCTGTGTCGTGCGCCGATCCATGTGCGGCAAATCCATCAACTTGTCACTCGTAAGCGGTACCCGGTGAACATGGGTATTGATGGTTTTGGCGTAAGTCTCCAGCCCCTCATAGGTAGGGTATGCGGTAAGCAGTTCTCCGCCAGACAGGCCGTATGCCATAGCGGTCATTCGCAGCACTTCGCTGGAGCCGGCTCCGAGTACAACGTGCTCTGGGGTCAATCCCTCACGTTCGGCGATAAGGGTTTCCAGCGTCCGGTAGTTTTCTGCGGGATACAGATTGCTCTCATCGAATGCGGTCCGCATGGCCTCGCGCGCGGACAGCGAGGGTGCGTACGGGTTCTCATTGCTGTGCAGGCGTATCGGAGTTTTTCCTTGTGCGAATGATGTGCGTGGCACGAGCGGGATCGCAAGTCCGGCTGCACCCAATTGAATCCACTGGCGACGGGTTAGCTGCATGGCCCTTACAGATTGATGGTAATTACAATGTACGCAGCGGTAATTTCATGTGTACGATCGCGGTTCGACCCAGCGCCCCGAGGAGGCACTTGCCACACAAGCATCAATGACTCGCATATTGCGCACGGCATCGCCGAGCGGAGTAAGCAGGGGCTTGTCTTCCCAAACAGCTTGCGCGAAATGATCGCATTGGAGGGCATACTGATCGGCAGCATTCAGGGTGTGTATAGTGTGGCCGAGGTCATGTTCATGCTCGGCTTGCATGTTCTGATCAGGCGGTGCATTAAAGGGCAGTGGCAGCGTAATGCGACCCTTACTCCCCAGCACCGTCACCAGCTGATGACGATGGGACTGGGTGCCGCATGTGACCGTCGCGGTGCCGGAGGTGAAGTCCATCTGGAATGTGGTCAAGACATCGGTCCGAAACTTCGGATCACGCTTCATCTGGGCGTTCACGCGTATCGGGTCACGCCCGAACAGCCAGCGTGCCACCGAAATTCCGTAGCAGCCGATATCCATAAGTGCTCCCCCGCCCAAGGCCAACTGGTTGCGGATGTTGGTCGGGTCCACATTGTGATAGGCAAAATAGACATGGATGTTTTGCAGGGCACCGATTTGGCCCTGCCTTACGAGTGACCGCGTAAGTGTCCACTGGGGGTGGTGGCGGTACATGAAGGCTTCGGCAATCTTTAACGTGGGATTCTTGGCTGAGGCCGATACCAAGCGCTCCGCATCGTTGGCACTCATGGCGAGGGGCTTTTCGCAGAGCACATGCTTGCCTGCACTGAGTGCGCGAATAGCCCAGCGGATGTGCAAATGATTGGGCAGGGGGATGTAGACGGCTTCGACCTGATCATCCTGCAGCAACGCTTCGTAGGATGCGCAGCAGGCTGGAATGCCACATTGATCAGCAATGCGGGATGCATTTCCCGGATCACGGGATGCAATAGCTGTAACCTCTCCGAACCGGCTGCTTTGGATGGCTGGAATAACCTTCTGTGTGGCGATGCGGGCGGTTGACAGGATGCCCCAGCGCAGTTTTTTCATCGGGTTCACTGGCATTGGACATGCCCCCGCCAGATAACTAATTTACAGTTGCGATTAACGTGAATGAAGTGCGGCGTACTAATAGCGGTTAAGCTGGGTGCGATTGTAGCGCTAACGGCTATTCCAGTTTCATGCAGCGGGGAGCACGAGCTGCCCACCGAGATACTTGTGGATACGCTTGCGCAGTCTGACATCTTGCTCCGCCTCGAACGGCTGCCAACAGCTAGAGAGTCGTTGTGCTCGCCCTACGATGTTAACGATTATTCTTATTCGCAATCCTTGGAGCTTGAAATCATAGTGCGGGATATGGGCATTTATGATCCATACCAGGATGAATGGTATCAGTCACGGGACACCACAGATATCGAACACATCATTTCGCGCAAGGAAGCGCATGAAAGCGGGCTTTGCGCGAAGCCGGACTCGGTTCGTCGCAATTTTGCCCGCGATTTGCCATTCTTGGTGCTCACCCACATGAGCATAAACCGAAGCAAGGGTGATCGCGATGCGGCGGACTGGATGCCCCTGCAAAATCGGTGCTGGTTTGCAGAACGCGTTCTGGCCATACGTGAGCAGTACACGCTGACCATTGACGAGCGCGAAAAGACGAAACTGCGCGAGCAGATCGAGTCCTGCGGTTCGTTTTCCAAGCGCATGAGCCCCAACCCTTTTCCGAATCTTTTGACCGACAGTTCAAAGGGGTGCGGACCCTATGCCAACTGCGATGCGCTCCGGCAGGACTATCCTGATGGAGTTTCAATCTACCACTGCGCATACCGGGAGCAGATGGATCGGAATAAGGATGGCTGGATCTGCGCTGACAACTAAAAGCACGGAAAGACCAGTCCGCCAATCACACAATCATGTCTAGCTACTTGGCATTTGATCTTGGAGCCTCCAGCGGACGCGCAATCCTGGGACGTTTCGATGGCCAGCGAATAACCATGCACGAGGTCCACAGGTTTGCTACACCAACCATCGTCGAAGGGGAGCGCCTGTACTGGAATCTGGAAGAGGTTTGGACGGCACTGCAAGAGGGTCTAAGGCGCGCGCTTGCTGTTGAGCCTGACCTGCGCAGTTTAAGTATTGACTCTTGGGGCGTCGATTATGTGCCGATGGATCGTGCCATGGCACCCTTGCGCCGTGCGCACGTGTACCGCGATCCGAGGACGAACGGAATGGAGGCCGTGGCTCGTGCCCTGATAACCGAGGACGCGCTCTACGGTGCAACAGGTATACGTTCGTTGTTTATCAATACACTATTCCAAGTACTGGCAGACAGAGAACTTACCCCCGCCGTTTTTGACAATACCCGCTGTCGCCTTTTGGTGGCCGACTACTTCAATTGGCGGTTTTGTGGGCACCCGACAGCTGAAGTCTCGCTTGCGAGCACGACGCAGCTGTTGGATCCAGTAACGCAAGATTGGTCTGTTGCGGTTATGCGTACGTTGGGCATTGATCCCGAAACCTGGCCCGGCGTTGTACCCTCCGGAACGGTCTTGGGGCCCGTGGATTGGGCACAGAATGTGATGGTGATTGCCGGCTGTTCACATGACACGGCCTGTGCAGTTGCGGCCGTTCCGGTAGTCGAAGAGACCTCTTGGGCGTATCTGAGTAGCGGCACATGGTCGCTACTGGGTGTAGAGCAGAGGGTTCCTTTATGTACTCCGGCAGCTCGCGCGGCAGGGTTCACCAACGAGATTGGTTATGGCGGCACGATCCGCTTGCTCAAGAACCTGACCGGGCTTTGGGTGCTGCAAGAGTGCGAACGGGTCTGGCGCGAAGCAGGCCAATCATTTGACTACGATACGCTCCTGCACGAAGCAGAAAGCGCAAAACCTGTTAGCACGTTTATTGACTTCAACGAGCCCGTATTTAGCACGCGCGGGGATATGCCGCGGCGCATCGCCAACTGGTGTATTGCAAATGGGGCGGCAGTGCCTGAGGATCGGGGTGCATACGTACGGTTGATCCTGGAAAGTCTAGCCGAGATGTACCGGACGACCCTGGCCGACCTGGAGTCATTATTGGGGAAGGAGGTAAAGGTGTTGCATGTCGTGGGTGGCGGCAGCCGCAACACACTGCTCAATCAGTGGACCGCGAATCGCTGCCGGTGCAACGTAATAGCCGGTCCGGCCGAAGCGACGGCACTGGGCAATCTACTGGTACAGGCGAGTACTATGGGTGACTTGCCAGCTGGTACATCATTGCGTATGGTGGCGGCACGCAGCGCAGACCTGAAGACGTTCCGACCTACTCAATCCGCCGGATCTTGATGCTCCGGAAATGGGTCTCGTCTCCGTGGTCCTGCAACAAAATATGCCCCTCGGGCCAGTGCCCAAAACCTTCCCAGACGACGTATTTGCTCCGGGCCACTAAAGCGTCAAAAGCCTGTGTTCCTCTCTCATATTCGAGCACCTTGCGATCATTCAGCCAGTGCTCTACGTGCGCACCGCTAAACCACTTCTGTTCTAAGCGATTACCGATAACACGCTCGTCCAGCCGTTTGCCGATCACAACGAGCCGGGCCCGGTTCCATTCTCCGGGTTTGCGCACGGTTTTGTCCTTGTCAGCGGGAATCAGGTCGTATAGCGAGGCCAGTGTACGATTGCCGGCTGTTCCCTGTGTCGCGTCCGGATGCCGGGCATCATCCAGCAGCTGGTATTCGAGGCCTATAGCTGAAGCGTCACTACCGTACTGTTCGGTAATGAAGTACTTGATGCCGCTATTTGCCCCCTCCGAAAGCTTGAAGTCCAGACTGAGCTCAAACGTGGAATACTCGTTTACGGTCACAATATCGCCGCCATACGCGGCCTCAGCGCCGCCGGAAGCCTCCACGATCAGCACTCCACTTTCCACTCGCCATCCTTTTTCCGGGAATGTCTCCTTACCGGCGCCTCGCCAGCCTGAAGTGGACTGACCGTCGAAGAGCAGTGCGAAGCCCTGCGCCTTTTCCTGTTCGGACAGCGTGTTTGGAACCAGGTTGACCACATAATTATCAGTCCAGGGGCGTGGTCCAACTCCCTCCCCCTTAATTCTGATATCGCGCCAACGTACTTCTCGCCCGGCCATATCCGCACCACTTACGCTATGCACCTGCAGGGCAATAAAGCCGGAGGGTGTTAAGTCGTCGTATAGTGCTGAACAGGGAACGTTATTCACCCACGTGCGAATGGACGGTCCAATGGCCTCAATGTAGTAGAGATTCCATCCATCTACGTTGAAGGCTTGCCGGCAGTTTTCATTTAGAGACAACGGGTAAAGCCAGCCGCGCCGCGCCTCTTCGTACACACCGCCACTCCAGGCGCGCGGACTGGGGTCGATTTCGATTTGGTATCCGTGCACACGTCCGTTCATATAATCAGATTTGCTTTCGCTGCGAATCTGGATGCCGGAATTAATCTCGGGATCCACATACACTTCAACGCTGAGCGCAAAGTCACCGTAGGTCTTGTTTGTGGCCAAGAAAGTGTTGGGGGTGCCTGCTACCGTGGTGCCGACGACCGTTCCGTCACTGGCGGTATAGGTGGCTTCGCCGCCCAAGCGGGTCCACTGGGAGAGATCGTCTCCCTCCACGAGCAATTGCCACTCCTGTGCCTGCGCCGAAAAGGCCAGGAGCATGAGAGCGACCATAGAGATGCGAATCTTCATCAGCCAAATGAGTTAGTAGAGTGCCAAATATATCCGTTTGAAGCGGCAATGGTTCACGGTATTACGCGGATTACTATTTTGGCCAGTGAAACTGGGATATAGGAACGTATGCTATCTAGGCGGGAATTCATTGTGGGATCTGCCGGGGCCGCCCTTGCGGTGCAGTTGCCCAGGCGGGCACGTACAATTCAGCAGGTCATAGACATGATTGTTGCTGAAATTCCCAATGCGCCGTGGGAACCGACCGTGGACACCATCAAGTCGGGTGATCCGTCTCAGCCATGTACCGGAATCATTACGACGTTTCTGGCCACGCAGCGCGTGGTCAATGTGGCTGCGCGACACTCTTTGAATCTCATCATCACCCACGAGCCGACGTATTACAACCATCTCGACGAGTCAGACTGGCTGGATAACGATCCAGTATACCAGGCCAAGCGAAGAGTGCTGGACGAGAAGAACATCGTAATCTGGCGCTTTCATGACTATTGGCATGCGTACAGGCCGGATGGCATTGTGACCGGGGTGCTAAAGCTATTGGGCTGGGAGGGCTACGCCCTACCGGGTCAGCCCCAGATCTGCCACATTCCACAGGTCAAACTATCCAGCCTGTCACTGTTTATGAAGCAGCGCTTTGGCGCGCAAAGGCTACGCGTTATGGGTAATCCGGATCTGGAGTGCACACGTGTGGGGCTACTTATGGGCGCCGTAGGCGGGCAGCGCCAGATTGAAATGCTCCGCGACGTGGATGTGCTGGTTGCAGGTGAGGTGCGTGAGTGGGAAACAACTGAGTACGTCCGTGATGCCGTACTGCAGGGAACGCGAGATATTGGCCTTATTGTTGTAGGGCATGCGCTTAGCGAAGAGCCCGGAATGAAGTGGCTGGCCGAATGGCTTACACCCCGCGTCCCTGGAATCCGAGTCGTACATCAAGCAACTGGCGACCCGTTCTATTTCGTTTAATTCGGCTCTTGTAGTAAGAACCGTGCGGGCATGCGGGGCTGTATTGGTTTGTTTTCACTACTCACAGGTACTTGTACGGCTTCATGCCCCCTACGCTTCACCTCGTCTGTTTGGTGCTGTGGGAGGGTGTTTTTCTTCAGCGGTGCGAGTCCCATCCAATAACTGTCGTTCCGGTGCGCCGTGGAAAGGCGCTTCTTCCTTCCGGTTGGTAGGGGGGCCCAGACGGTTCATGGATAACGAAATGGGTGGGGGCATTTTGGTAAAGGATCGCTGAACGATCCAGCGAGCCGACCGGCCGGAGCGCGCAGCGAACACGGAGCAGGCCTCGAAACGAGTGATGTGGAAGCCGACGCTCGAACAAGGGAAAGGCCGCTGGCAGACCGGGAAGCGAACGACAGGAGTCCCGGTCTATGTTCGCCGAGTGGTGCGGGCCTGCGGGGTGGAAGGAGGGGCCACACGAGAAGCCTTGCCGCTGGCTGCGCCCAGCCCCCGAGCCCTCGCAAGGGGGCGATCAGGCCGAAACCAGTAAGGCCAGCGCGGCGGTTTCCCCGGTCAGCCATGCTTCAGGCATGCTTAGGCGATCCACTCAAAGTCATTGAGCCGATAGCCCACACTGCGCACGGTGACGATGTGGTGGGGGTTCTTCGGGTTTCGTTCCAGTTTATGCCGCAGGGCAAAAGTGTGTCGGTCAATGGTGCGCGTGGGGATGTCGTACGGGATCTTGAGCACCTTGACATTGAACTCACCGCGGGAAACGGCCTGCCCCCGCCGGTAGGCCAAATGTCGCAGGATGAGCCACTCAATGGGAGTGATAAGCAAATGGTTGCTTCCGCGCCGGGCGACCCGAGCTTCGAAGTCAATCCACACATCGCCAATCCGGATACGCTTCGGCAAAGGTCGCGCTGCGCCACGCCGTCGCCGAAGAGCTTCCACCCGTGCCAACAGCTCTTGCGTGCCGAACGGCTTGCCCAAATAGTCGTCCGCCCCCGCTTCCAATCCTCGTATGCGATCTGCCTCACTGTTCTTGCCCGAAACGATGATCACCGGCAAATTGCATCCGAAGGCACGCGCTCGCCGCAGGACTTCCAGCCCATCCATAAACGGCATGACAATATCCAGAATGACCAAATCCAGCAGGTAGGCCTCCTGCAAGACCTGCAAAGCAGCTTCCCCATTGTCCACCGTGGTGACTTCGTAGGCGTATCGCTGGAGTATATGTGCCAGTGCCCTCGCAATGTGTCGCTCATCGTCGGCGACTAGGACACGTGGGGGCCGCTCTACCGCAACATCTGTCGGCTTGAGCATGATTGTAATGGCTGCAGTCAGGTTGAGCAAGGTAGGAAAAGCTGCACGGTCGTTCCTACACCGAGACTGCTTTCCAAGGCCAGGTGGCCGCCCTGTTCATATGCAATCCGCTGTGCGATGAAGAGCCCCAGCCCGTGGCCCGCTTGCATAGTGTTAACACGGTAATGCGGCTCGAACAGGTGCATTTGATGCGGCAGTGCAATGCCAGGGCCGCAATCCGTTACACAAAGACAAACCTGATGCATATCATGCAACGTTGCGCTCAGCGTAATCGTGTGCGGCATGCTGAATTTGATGGCATTATCCAAGAGATTCGTGAGCACGCGGTACACGGCATCCCGGTCTGCTGCAATGGGCGGCAGCGTCACCGGGACGTGTTGCACGAAGGTGTAGTCGGGATGCAGGCACGCATAGACGGTGGTGGTTTCCTGAAACAGTGTGCGCACACACAGCGCTTGGCACTCCGGCGCCGCCGCGACCGATAATACCTGGCTCGCCATGCGGCTCAGCCGGTCCACTTGGTCCGCTATGATGTCGTGATAGGCCTTTCGCTCCGGATCATCCGGAGCCATTTCGCTGAGCAGGCTGTTGTAGAGCGCTATTGCGCTCAACGGTGTTTCCATGTCATGTGAAAGCGTTGCCAGTTGCAGTTGTGTTGTCATGATTCAGTCTCGCCCCCCAAGTAATTGCCACTCACTGCGGGCGTGGCGCTCGCAGCAAAACAGGTATACGCCGCCAATGAGCACCACCCGTAACAAGCGGGCAGCGCTTTCTCCGCCCACCGCGAGGCCGGTACGGTCCACACAGGCAAAGGCGCTCAACCATGCGCTGCATACGCCGGAATGCCACAAGCCACTTGTCGACGCAGTGGCATCTCCAAGATGTTCTCGATTGTACATAGACCTCCCTCGAGATCAATCTACACATATTACGAACATATGATAAAATAGTTATCCCCGATCAAGATCGCACAAGAGGAGTAAAAAATGCCGACATGTGTGGTCGGCCGAATGACAAGAGAGCCGGAGCCGTGACTGGGGAAGGCGAATCAGCGTATCCGGGGCGTGCGCTCCAGCCAGATCGTCACAGGGCCATCGTTAATGAGGCTGACTTGCATCATGGCGCCAAAAACACCGTGTGCCACCGGCTTTTGCAGTTCATTACTGAGCGCAGCAATGAAATGTTCGTAGAGTGGAATGGCCAAGTCAGGTTTGGCTGCACACGTAAAGGAAGGGCGGTGCCCCCTTGTGGCTTCGCCGTAAAGCGTAAACTGCGACACTACAAGTGCCTCGCCACCCACGCATAGTAACGAACGGTTCATGTTGCCTGCCTCATCCGGGAATATCCGCATGTACGCGCACTTGCGGGCCAGCCACTCCGCCTCCGCCCGAGTATCATGCTGGTGTATTCCCAACAGAATGAGTAGACCCTCTCCTATAGCGCCCGTTTCTTCACCGTTTATGCTAACTGACGCCTGACTGACGCGTTGTACAAGTGTGATCATGAAGCAGGTACTCCGCATTGCCGGAGAAAGGCAACCAGCTTTTGCCCTGCATGCCCACGGTGGCTGATTGCATTTTTCTGTTCGGTCGAAAGTTGCGCAAACGAAACGTCAAAACCTTTCGGTACAAAGATCGACTCATATCCAAAGCCGCCCGGTGTCATTTCGTGAAAGGCGATGTGGCCGGCGCACTGGCCCTCAAAAAAATACATGTCTGAGCCCAGCGCAAGGGCCAGCACCGTCACAAACCGGGCCTCACGTGTGCTTTGGCCCTCCAAGGCCTGCAATAGCTTGGCCCGGTTAGCCCGGGCATCGGCACGAGGCCCGGCATACCGCGCTGAACGGATCCCGGGTGCGCCACCCAACGTCGTGACCTCAAGTCCGGTGTCATCTGCGAGTGTCGCCAGGCCGGTGAAGTCCCGAATAGTGCGTGCCTTGAGCGCGGCGTTGTCACGTAACGTGTCCCCCGTTTCTTCGATGTGCGGGACGTTTTGCATCCGTGTGAGGTCAAGGGTAGTCAGTGGCACCGAACGCAACAAGGCACTGAGTTCTTTGGTCTTGTGCGTATTGCCGGTCGCCAGTACCAGCGCCCCCTGATCGGATGGGTACATGCAGGAAAGTTGGCGTAATTGATGATGGAGTCGCTTGGAAGCGCCAGTTTTTGAAACCTGCTGTTTGGTGCAAGGTTTACTATTTGCTATTGCTAATTCATCACAGGTCAGGAGGCAACTGCATTGTCTTACCACTTAGGCGTCGGCGTTAAAGTCCGCGACAAGGAGAATATCGACCGCGCGCTGCGTCGCTTCAAACGTGCGGTCAACCGTAGCCGGGTGCTGCGTCTGTACCGCTCTAATATGGCATTCACCAAGCCTTCCGAAGATCGACGGATCGCCAAGGAAAAGGCAGCGCGCAACGCGCGCAAGCATAACCGTCGGTATTAGGCGCTTCCGTTTCAGACGCGCACGACGGTAAGGGCGCTTTCCACAACTTCCATCTGTTCCAGCTGGTGTACCTTGGCGCTGCCCGTTGCCGGGCTTGCACTCGGGAGACGCCCGGCGTACTGAATTCTGAAGTCGCGATTGGGGTGGATAGATCTCAGTGCACTGGAGAGTTCCGGCCGAATGTAGGTCCAGGCCCCCATGTTGGCCGGTTCCTCCTGAGCCCAGCAAAACTCGCAGTCTGCACTGTAGCGACTGAGCTCCTCCTGCAAGGCTGTTCTGGGCAGGGGGTAGTACTGCTCCAGGCGTACTATTGCAACTAAGTCCTGTAATTCCGAACGCTGTTGATGCAGTCCGGCAACCAGGTCATAGTAGACCTTGCCACTGCACACGACTACACGTCGGACTCGTAGTGGATCTTTCTCGGCTCCAATGACAGGCTTGAAGCCGCCGCCAGTAAGCTCGGCCGGATTTGATATCGCTTCCGGATGTCGCAGCAGACTCTTGGGCGTCATGAGAATCAGTGGCTTCTTCATCAAGCTTAACACTTGCCGGCGGAGCGCGTGGAAATAATTCGCAGGTGTGCTTAAGTTGCACACAATCATGTTGCCCTCGGCGCAAAGCTGTAAAAAACGCTCGAGGCGCGCTGATGAGTGCTCCGGTCCTTGGCCTTCATAGCCGTGCGGCAAGAGGGCGACCAGACTGCAGGTCTGGCCCCATTTCTCCTCTGCTGCTGACAGGAACTGGTCAAATACTATCTGTGCCCCGTTGGAAAAGTCGCCAAATTGCGCTTCCCAGATCACCAAGGCATCCTGATTGGCTACCGAATACCCGTACTCAAAGGCGGCCACGGCGTATTCAGACAGCAGGCTGTCGTAGATGTGCAGCCGGGCTTGATCTTCCTGGATGTTGTTGAGCGGGATAAACTCTGCGTTCGTTTTCTGGTCATAAATCACCGCATGCCGCTGGCTGAACGTCGCCCGTCGTGAATCCTGCCCGCTGAGTCGTACCGTCGTGCCTTCCAAAAGCAGGGTGCCAAAGGCCAGCGCTTCTGCAAAGGCCCAGTCGATACGTCCGGCTTCCCGCAGTCCCTTGTCGCGCCGGGCAAACTGTCGCATCAGTTTGGGGTGTGCATTGAAGCCCTCCGGCACACGCAGAAGGGCGGCCAGTATGGCTTCAAGCTGCTCTTGGGACACCCCCGTATCGACCGGGTCCGAAGTCACATAATGAGTGTCGTGGTACCGCTCCAAAATAGCTGCAGCATCTTTTTCCTTGAGGCCTGTCGTGCGCTCGAACGCCTCCTGCAACTGTCTGTGGAAGCTACCCAACATTTCTTCTGCTTCATCGGGCGTCATTTCGCCACGGTTCAGCAGGGCTTCAGTGTACAGTTTCCGTGGTGAGCGCTTTTTCTGGATCTGCTGGTAAAGGACCGGATTCGTGTACGTGGGCTCATCTCCCTCATTATGGCCGTGCTGTCGGTAGCAAAGCATGTCGATGACGACATCCTTATTGAATACCTGCCGATAGTCGAAGGCTAGCCGGGCCACACGCACGCAGGCTTCCGGATCATCGCCGTTGACGTGGAAGATTGGCGCTTCAATCAGGCGCGCCACGTCCGTGGCATACGTGGAGCTGCGCGCTTCGCTCGGACCCGTGGTGAACCCGATCTGGTTGTTGATTACGATATGGATTGTACCGCCAGTGTGGTATCCTCGCAACTGGCTGCAGTTCAAGGTTTCTGCCACCACGCCTTGGCCTGCAAAGGCAGCGTCTCCATGGATAAGCAACGGAATTACCGCATCGGTCAGGTCGCCCCCCGGCGTGTCCGACCGGCCGGAGTCACGCAATACATCCTGCTTTGCGCGCACCATCCCCTCCACAATGGGGCTGACTGACTCCAGATGGCTGGGGTTAGAGGCCAGAGTAAGGTTGATCGTGGAGCCAGTGCGCCCCGTGTAGGTGCCCTTGCTTCCGAGGTGGTATTTCACATCGCCAGACCCGTAGATCGTGTCCGGATTAATACTGCCCTCAAATTCCGAGAAGATGGTTTCATAGGACTTGCCCAGGATGTTGGCTAGAATGTTAAGTCGACCCCGGTGAGCCATGCCAATGACGACCTCGTGCACTTCCTGATCGGCCGCGTCCGAAATGATTGCATCCAACATCGGCACGACACTCTCGCCGCCTTCCAGCGAGAATCGCTTGTGACCGATAAAGCGTGTATGGAGAAAGCGCTCGAAAGCTTCTGCAGAATTAAGCTTGTGCAGAATCCGCTGCTTGTCCTCGAGAGAGAGCTCGTCCGTGTTGCGCAACGGTTCGATCTTATCCTGCAACCATCGCTTCTCGATGGGACTGGAAATGTGCATGTATGAGACACCGATGCGCCGGGTATACGTTTCTCGCAGGATAGTGAGGATTTCGCGCAGCGGCAGCACATCCTTGCCTCCCAAACCACCCGTCACGAACTCGCGGTCCAGATCCCATACGGTCAGGCCGTACTTGGCCGGATCCAGTTCTGAATGGTACTTCCAGTTGTAACCGAGCGGGTTTATGTCAGCCTGCAAGTGGCCCAGAACACGAAAGACACGAATCAGCACCATCACACGCGCCTGCTTCTCGACCATATCCGCTTCCGCGTCGGCTTCCTGCCCCGAACCCAGTTGCGGAGTAGAGTCCGGGCTCAGCACAAGCGGCGGGTGCGGTAAATGCAAATCCTCAAACATCTGCGTGTAAAAATCGTGCTCGCCCATGAGCAAACTGGCGATGTATGCCAGAAAGGTCCCGCTCTCGGCCCCTTGGATCACGCGGTGGTCATACGTCGACGTGATGGTCATGACAGGGGAGAGGCCTACCTTGCTGGCCGCAACTGCCGGCATCGCTTGGAATTCCGGTGGATAACCGATAGAGCCGATACCCACAATTACTCCTTGTCGCGGCATGAGGCGTGGCACGCTGAGACTCGTGCCGATCATTCCGGGATTCGTGAGTGTGGCGTTGGTATCCTGAAAATCTTCGACGGTGAGTTGATTGTTGCGCGAGCGACGGATCAGGTCGTTGTAGTTGGTCAAGAGTTGCGCAAAATTCATCTGATCCGCCCCCTTTATGTTCGGCACCAGCAGGGAGCGCCGCCCGCGCCGCTCCACATCAATGGCGAGTCCGAAATTTATTTTCTCCGGCAGTAAGTGCTGGAGTGTCTTGCCATCTCTGAGGAAGCTGCTGTACATGTTGGGATACTTTCGCAGCGCCTGAATAATGGCGTAAGAGATCAAATGCGTGAAGGACACCTTCAGTCCGCCGATTCCCCGCTGGTGCTGGTTAAGCAGCGTGCGGTTCTCCATCAAGAGTTTCACCGACAGCGTGCGTACGGAGGTAGCCGTAGGAATGCCCAGACTCGCCTCCATGTTTTCGACGATACGAGCACCCGCACCACGGATCGGTTGCACCTTCGCATCACTCGGAAGCGCAGGGGCTCCGTCACCCGAAGTTTGCACCGGAATGTCCACAGTCGGCCGCGGTACAATCTTCGGCAGGGAGACGGCCGTATTTGAGGCTACGGGTGAGTCATCGCCGGGGTCGTAGTCGGCAAAAAAGTCGCGCCAATTCGTGCTCACACTTTCGGGCGCCTCCAAGAACCGCTTGTAGAGCTCTTCAACGTAGCCGGAATTGAATCCTAGTGTGCTCACGGAGCCGGCAATGCTGGTGATAATTGTTGCATATACAACACGGGCAAAAATTGGATTCTACGGATAATCGCAAAAATCTATCGAGGCTTACAAGTCACCGCGAGCCCGATACCATTCAATGGTCGCGCGTACGCCCTCTTCCAGGGGGGTCTTGGCCTCGTAGCCAAAATCCCGGTGCGCCTTGCTGGATGAGCAGCACTTGGCCGCATGGAGGATTTCGCGGGCCTTTTCCCGATTAAGGGGCGGATACGTGCCTGTTACCCTGCCCGCAAACTCAGTCACGACGCCTAGTGGCATAACCACAGCCCGTGGCAGTGGTACCGTCAATGCACGTCGCCCCAGTGCCTTAACGGTGGCCTCGCGCAGAGCGGTCCAGGTAACGTGGTTGTCGTTGCCGACAAAATAGGTCTCGCCGCCTGTGGCCTCAGATTCAGTGCCTTCAATGAGGCCGCGCACGAGATCACTGACATGCACGAGCGTCAGGCCCTGATCGCCCATCAATATGGGACAGATGCCACGGCCGACTGTGCGAAAAAAAGTGTAAACGTCGCGATCCCGCGGGCCGTATACCGGGGGGGGCCGCACAATTACAATGGGGAGTGATTCGCCAAAAGCATGCCACACCTCTTTCTCCATCATTGCCTTGCTGCGACCATAATGCGAAATCGCCCTTAACGGCGTGGATTCATCTGCTATCCCCCCGGCCGGCGCATGACCCACGGCAGCCAAGCTGCTTGTCACGCATACCTTCCTGACCTTGGGGTTTGCCGAACGTACGGCATCAAGGAGGTTAAGCGTTGCCGTCACATTGCCTTCGAAGAGCGCTTCGAAAGTCTTGGCGCGAGTTAAGCCACCCAAATGATATACATAGTCCACGTCTTGAACGGCTTCTCTTATGGCACCCTTGTCCATGAGCGTAGCGCGGACCGGCACAATATCCAATCCCTTCAGCCATTTGGGTGCGGATCGCACTAGGCAGCGGATCTCGCTGTAGCCACGCTTGAGCAGGGCTTGTGCTAGGTGGCTGCCAATGAAGCCGGTGCCGCCGGTAATGAAGGCTTTAGTGTTGGACTTGTCCATCTAGTGTCTCGTTCTTAAAATGGTTTGACATAATTTATGGAGACAGGATATCGTTCTTCGCATCACCCCAACGAAGCAGATACCCTGCCGCGTGGACGTCCGTTGAAGGCCCTCGAACTCAGTCAGGAGACCCGTGAGGCACTCGCGTCACGGGCGCGTTTGCGCCGCTGCCCGCCGGGCTCGTGGGTCGTGCCGAGATCATACGGTGGTGCGCCGAGGACTTGGACAACCCATAGGTGGCCGAGCGGGTGGGTACCCGCCGCCAGACCGTTGGCCAGTGGCACGAGCGCTTCTGCCCCCAAGGCCTCATGGGCCGGACGACGAACGTTGGCCGGGGCGGCCCTGCCCGATCGGCCAGACGCCTTCCGGGCGCGGTGGCACCAGACGCTTGAGACCCGGCCGTCCGCACTGGAGTGGCCGTTCTATGGCCGAGGCGACGGGGCGGTCGAAGTCCACGGTCCGTCGCATCGGGACCTCGTTCCACCTCCCGCCCCCTTGGCAGTCGCCCTTCCAACTCTCCCCCGATGCGTGCTTTCCCGCTAGTGCCTCCATCGCCGCCTCGATTCCATCGACCCCCTACGCGCCGAAGTCGCCGCTTGGCCGGCGGCCAGAGATCGAATCCGAGCTCAGGTCGACTGGCCATTCACTACGGACGACGCACGGGTCAAGCTCAAGTGCCTCTATCCGATGTTTGATGTGTGACATGACACTAGGTATCCGTGCGCTGTTCCAAGAGCACGACGTTCTCGACATGGTATGTCTGTGGAAAGAGATCCACGGGCTGCGCTAGGACAGGACGATACGTGCCGGCCAGAATATTCAGGTCACGGGCTTGGGATCTTGGGTTGCAGCTGACATAGACAATGCGCTGCGCGCCCAGCGTCGCAACCCGGGTGGCCACTTTGGGATGTAAGCCGGCACGCGGAGGGTCCAGGATGAGGACATCGCAGGGCCCGTGCGCAGTCACGAAACCGGGCGTCAAGATCTTGAGCATGTCGCCGGCTACAAATGTGCAGTTGGTGATTCCATTGAGCTTCGCATTGGTGCGCGCACTCTCCACGGCGGATTCGATGAGCTCCACACCGGTGATCCGTGCGGCCTGCCCGGCAAGACTCAGGGCCATGGTGCCGGTGCCGCAGTACAGGTCATACACGTAATTGGACGGCTGAAGCGAGGCCATAGCACGCACTACATCTACGAGTGCTTCAGCCTGCCGCGTATTGGTTTGAAAGAAATCGCCTGGACCAATCTCAAAAACAAGAGCCCCAATACGGTCGCGAATACGGCCTGGCCCGAATACCGTCACCGCAGATTCGCCCCATGCCGTCTGGGCATGTGACGTGTTGATGGTATTGACCAGCGTGGTCACGTGCGGGTATTCAGCTTGGAGGAAGTCTCCCAGCGCACTCATGCGCTCCGCATCATGCCCGAACGTGACCAGATTAACCATAACGGAAGCCTCATGCGCGGACTCACGGATCACAAGATGCCGCAAGTAACCCTCATGTGTGCGGGCATCCCAAGGGCGCCAGCCCGCATTTCTGGTAAACGTGCGCACACCATTGACCAATGCGACACTGCACTCGCTCTGCAGGTGACACTCATGAAGATCCAGAACTTTGTGGAAAATGCCCGATGGATGCAATCCCAGCGCGAAATCCGTATTGAACTTTCTCCCGGAAGCGATCTCTTCGGGCGAAAGCCAGCGGCGTGCCGCAAAAGAGAATTCCATTTTGTTGCGGTAAAAGTAAGGTGTCTGAGCGGCCACCGGCGAGCGCACTTCCAACTCATGCAGGCCGCCGTGATGTACCAGGGCGCTACGCACACTTTCGCGCTTGGCCTCAAGCTGGGCCTCGTAACTCACGTGTTGGAGCGTGCATCCCCCGCAGATGCCAAAGTAGCGGCATCGCGGCAGCACGCGCTGGAGCGAAGGCTCCAGAATGGCGAGTGGCTCGCTCCGCACGAAACGGTTCTGATTCTTCATAACGCGCACGCGGATACGCTCCCCGGGCAGGACCCGCGGCACGAGCACCACCTTATTGCCCACTCGGCCGATGCACTGGCCGCGATCTGCGAACTTGTCAATAACCAGTTCCAGTTCGTCGCCGCGTGTCAGTCTTGACACCGTTGCCAGGGAGGATGAAGCATTAGAAGGCTCGGGTCCGTTTGCCAAACTGTCCATAGTTGCTAATGCGATGTGCCGCTCCCAGAAATCGTCCTGATTTAGAACGTGTGTCCAAGCCGGAAATACGCAATCCACTGCCGGAGCCCGTCCGGGAACATTCCGACCTCCGGTACAGCTGGGTCATACACTCGTAGTGCTAGGTCAAACCGCACCACGAGATAAGCCCACGATCCCCGCAACCCCACACCGCTGCCCACGCCCGTTTCCTGCAATATCCTGCGGAACTTGAAGTGTCCCGTCGGATCGCCTAGTGGCATGTCCGCGAATCCAGGATGCCGCGACCCGAACCAGACATTGCCGGCGTCTGTGAACGCGGCCAGAATCCAGTCAGCCCCCAGAATATTGCGTACTGCCGTTTGGCGCAGTTCAATGCTGGCTTCCAGCTTAATGTCGCCGCCCAACAGGTTTGTGGCAGCTCCGCTGCCTGCCGTTCCCTGCCGGAAACTCGCCGTTCCCGGCCCCAGCTCCCGAAGGTGCCAGCCCCGCACACTGGAGGCACCGCCGCTGTAAAAGCGCCGATCAAACGGGACTACAGAAGCCTGTCCAAACGGGTGGGCCCACCCCCCGACGAATTTCAGTGCGAGCGTCCTTGAGCGTCCGAGACGCTGGTAGTGCCGCAAATCGCCAACAAGGCGGATGTACTGGCGATAGTTGACCTGGCTTTCGGCAAATGCAAAAAGCCGCAAGTAACCTTCCAATTCTCCGGGTGTAAAGGCGTACCGATCCAGCACATAGGGCAGGTTGCCACCCACCTCGAAGGCTACCTCATAGCTGTAGCCGTCATCGCGCCGGAGCGGGTTCACACGCTCGGCGCGAAGTGTGTACCGCACCGCATTATTGATTTGCGGTTGCGTGTAGTCCTCAAGAATTTGTGCGCGTTGAACTGGATCGATTACAAGTAGTGTGTCTCCCTCACCCAGCACACGATCCAGAAAACGACTCTGAAAGCCACGCAAGGTGTCCGGTTGGCTAAGGCTCAGGTCCAACAGATCGAACAGGGACGCAAGCGTTGGGCTGTGGCGCATTTCCAAGCGCAGGCGCGCGGCACCCCGGCCGCGGATAATAAGGCTCAAATCCTCCCGCCGTGCGGTCAGGTAGCTGAGGGTAAACCGCGTACGTGCCTGGTAGAGGCTAAATGCATCCTCGAGGCCGTGAAACGGCGCGGCCAGGTATGGCACGCTAACCGAGGCGGCAAACTCGGCGATACTGGACGAAAAAAAGGTTGTGTCTACATCGGCGGCGACTGATCCCGTGCCGCTAAGCTGCAACACCTCACCACTGCCAAACAAGTTTGCGTTTTCATAGGTAAGCCCGAGGCCGACTCCCAGCTCGTTGCCGACACCGCCCAGCACGCCGCTACTCTGCAAGACGAACGTCTCGAGGCGAAACTGGTGGCGTGGGCGTGTGCGGACTGATATTCGATGGGGCAGGGTGCTGGCTGTGGGTACTAATGACACGATGTCTGTGAATGTAAAAATACCGGTGCTCTCAAGACGACGCTTGGTGGCACGAATTTCAGCTTGGTTGTACCACTGGCCTGGGTGCATGCGCAGAGCACGTGTCAAGAATTGACGATTGAGGTGGCTCTCACCGTCAATGCGGAATGTGATCATGCGGGACGCGGCTTCCTGGACTCCGGCATTATCATGCAGTGTGTCGGTATACACTTCACCGGGTGCTTCCGGTCCCTCGACCTCGAAGTGCACTGTGCCAAACCGATAGCGTGCCCCCGGGCGCAACCGCAGCTGCACGTCAAATGAATCGCCAGCTACAGGCGTCACAATCGCCGTCACGGAATCACGTGTCGCGGCTGCATAGCCCATGGTGCGCAGCTCACTGAGCAGTCGGCGTCGTTCTTCAATGAGCCGGATTTCGGAAAATCGCTGGGGTCGGGCCCTGTACGAAAGCAGCGGTTCGTCCACTTCATGTTCAAGCAATGATCCCTTGACCAGCTGCGTTTGGTGCACTGCACTCAAGCTGTCGAGTCCGATATAGGATACGCGGCGCACCGTCGTAGCACGGCCTGGATGTATTTCGAATGTGATGGATACGCGGTCGCCAGTCACTACGGTGTCAACACGGGTTCCTATGAGTGCACTGCGGAACCCCTCGCGTTCATAAAACAAGCGCAGTTTTTCGATGTCGGCGGCAAGGACATCCATGTCCAGCCAGGCAGGTGGTTCACCCAAAGCCATCAGTGCCCGGCCGGCACGTTGTCCGAGCACATTGGATTCGCCGACGCGGTACAGCCAGAGCCACCAGTGCAACCCACTGATTCCCAGGAATCGTCGATTGGGTGCGGTTCGGATCCGGCTCTGCAGCAGGTCCGGGGAAAACTGCAGGTCTCCCGCAAAACGCACCTGCTCCACGATGGGCTGCAGGGGGGCTGTTTGGGCCAAGCAGGGACGAAGAATAAAAGTCCCCGCCAACAGCGCCAGGACAATACTCAGTCGGCCATGGCCGGACCTACTCGTCAGAGTAGTAGAAGTCGTCGTCGCCGGTGGGATAGTCTGGCCAGATCTCAGCCATGCTTTCGTACGGCTCGCCATCGTCCTCTAATTCTCTGAGGTTATCCATTACCTCGAACGGCGCGCCCGTTCGCTCAGCATAGTCAATGAGCTCATCCTGTGTTGCTGGCCACGGGGCATCATCCAAATAGGAAGCCAATTCAAGCGTCCAGTATCCCATTTCGTCTGCAGTTCGGAAAATTATCGCGGATACGCAAGGTAAAATGCGCACGACGCGATACTACTAACCATGGCGCTGTGCTCCCGCGTGCAACACCCTTTTTGACGAATTCGGAGCCAATCAATCCAGCGATGCGACCAAGGTATCAGCCTCTGCCTTGGCCAATAACTCCTGATACTCAGAAGGCGTCATACTGGGCGCAAGAAACCTAATTGGATTCAACGGACGGCCGTGCGCATCCCGCACCTCGTAATGTATGTGCGGGGCTGTGGAAAGTCCCGAATTGCCACTTAGCGCAATTTGCTCGCCCCGTTTGACACGCTGCCCTTCTCGAATGTTCGGCAAAACGGACTGCAAATGCGCGTACAGCGTTTCATATCCCGCTTCCGGATGAGCTACTACAATGTATAACCCATAGCCATCTGGTGCATTCCGGATCATCTTAATGACCCCACCACCGGTTGCATAAACCGGACTGCCCTTGGCT
>JAAXGT010000133.1:1557-18948 GCA_012271205.1 Rhodothermales bacterium | reverse complement strand
CAACCTCGTCTGCGGTGTCTGCGGCCATCCCATTCGGTCCGACAGAATCTCATTCACTTCTGTATATCAGAAGTGATACACGAACCATTGTCATCAATGGTAACCCGTTATATAGTAGCCTGTTCCGGCCTTCACCGACAGTACCGGTTGGATTCATGCCGGAGCCGATATGCGAGGAATGCCGCGACAGGCGCAGCATTCCTCGCTTGGCCTTTTCAAGTCTTGGCGGCTTGGGTACGGACACGGAGCATCAGGATCTCTGTCTCGTGAAACCGTTCATGACGAACCGAGGAAGTAAGATGCCTGAGTATGCGCAGAGACACCTCCCTTTCGGCCATGACCTCGGACACCTCGTTGCTTAGGAGGACCAACTGATCCTGAATATTTTCCTTGGTTGCGCTTGCGACGAATTCAAGCACAGCTGAGCCCGACTCGGTATGCATGGCCAGCTGCAAGTGCTTCAAAGAGCGATTCTTTTCATCCCTGGAGCTCATTAGAATTAGCAGCGCTTCTTCGGCAGCGGCTTCAATTCTGAGCACTATGTCTTCAGCCCAGCGGTTTTGCCTGGCACGGTCGCGTATCAGAGATCGAATAGGTGTAAGCGCACCAATGTCAAAAGAAGTCTGGATGCGTCGCCGGCGGCCCTCTATGAGTTCCAGCACTAAAGTCAGGATCAAGGCGATCAATCCGCCGCTCACCATGCCGTTTTCAAACGCCCCACCTGCAATCCGGCTGAAATATTCCGGAAAAAAGACTTGGTTTTGGACCCCCGTGCCAATCCAAAATGCCATGCCTACTATAAAGCCGGTGCGGAAATTGATGCCTTCCTGGACTACAATTCTCATGCCCAAGACAAATAGCATAGCAACGATGACAATGATGAAGGAAGCGACCACCGGGCTCGGAATGGCCAGTACAAGCGCGACCAGTTTGGGCTGAAAGGCGAATAGAAGGAATATCAATCCAAGGGCCAAGCCTACCCGGTGCGCGGCAACACCGGTGAGTTCAACCATCGCGATACTCGACGAATAGGTCGTGTTGGGTATCGTACACATAAGGCCTGCGAGCAAATTGCCAAGCCCATCGTCGGCACGTGCCCCCTGCACCGTACGAAAATCAACTGCCCGCGGCTTGCGCCACGAAACGCGCTGGATTGCCACGGAATCTCCCACAGTTTCCAGAGCGCCGATAATCGTGACAAATATAAAGGCCGGCAACAGGCCCCAGAATGTGGCTTCGAAGGTCAGATCCAGTCCCGTCCATCCGGTCGTAGGAAAGCCGATCCAGCTGGCCTCGGCGACACTCGCCGCGTCAAAGAGTCCATAGAATGCACTTGTAATCGTACCGGCGGCCACACCGATCACCGGAGCCCATAGGCGTAGTGGTCCTCGCCCGCCCAGCGCAGTGACAGTAATGACACCAATCGTGACCAGTGTGCTGAGAGGGGCGGCCTCTGTCGGAGTTCCTTGTGGTACATCGCGAAGCATACTAAACGCAATGGGCATGACTGTAACCGCAATTAGCATGATCACAGTGCCTGTTACGACCGGTGTTAGGAATCGTCTGAACCAAGCCAGCTTCATAGCAAAAAGGAACTGGAACAGCGCCGAGATGACAATCAGCGTTGCCATCAGACCAACGCCGCCCTGAATAAGGGCCGAAATACAAATGGCAATGAAGGCACCCGAAGTGCCCATCAGCAACACGTAACCTGCACCGATGCGGGCCTTGCCCAATGCCTGCAGCAGGGTCGTAATGCCGCTGACCAAGAGTGCGGCGAAAACGGCCTAGGTAATCACTTCGGGACTGCTATCCGCCGCCCGAAAAATGATAGCAGGTGTAAGAATTATACCACTGATGGTAAGAATGGCCATCTGCAAGCCTAAACCAGCGGCTAGCGGTATAGGCGGCCGGTCATCCCGCTCGTATCGAATGTCTGATTCAATGCCTTTGTTTTCCATAATCGAAGGCGGGGTTCAAATGCAATTGCGCAATATAAGAGGCAGGTAACCCAGCCCGAACTTTAGTCGAGTTCCGCGAACGGCCGGTTCAGGATGGGATATTTTCTCCAATCCTTGTAATCAAAATGCCACCATTCTGCTTCGTAGACGCTAAAGCCAACCTCTTCCATCATGTCCCTTAACAATTCCCGGTGATAACGCTGCAGATCCGTCCCACCAGGATAGTCTGGGAAGGCGCGTGGCGTGAATTCATCGTAGCCGCTAACCGCGTGGGCCACAGCGCCGGTTTCAAGATCGTACAGCCCTACATCTACCGCACAACCTCGGTTGTGTCGCGAGCCATACGACGGATCTGCGACGAAGAGTTTCAACGAATCAGGTGTGGCGTCAAAGAACATCTTAGTGACGTGCCAAGGGCGGTATCCGTCGTAAATGACCAGTCCGTATCCATATGCCCGAAGGGCTTGGTGGGCGCGTACCAGTGCTTCTGCGGCGGGCCGTTGGAGGAATGCGCGTCCCTCTGTATAGAACGCAGCACCCATAAAGTTATTGGTCGTGGCATAGCGCACGTCCAGTTTGATGGTCGAATCAAGTGCATGGGGCTCGACGAGGTCGACTTGCAAAAACGGCCCGGTTTCATCCGGGGGTATTGCGTCCATAGCGGCTGCACGAAGCGTTTCTACTGACTCAAGCGGGAAGATTTTAAACGTTTCGCCGATGTCTGGCTCGATATTGCGTCGCTTAAACACAACTCCTTCCATGCTGACTTCGGTGACACTGCCGCTTTCGTCACGCACGAATGTGAGCGTTTCATCAATGTACAGACCCTGCGAGGGAAACCGGTATACATCCGTTGTGATCTCCTGCAGCGGGTAGCGGAAGAACCACTCGATGAGTGCATAGAGCTGGCCGCGTTCCTCATAGATGTAAAGCGTGTTATGGTCCCAACCATATTCCCCAATCAGGGCTGACAACTGCTCAGGTGGGGGCGCCGGGCGCATGTGCGGTTCTTTGATCAGGGCTTGATCATCCAACAACAGGGTGTCGCCGCGCAAGTCAAATCTCATGTTGACACGCAGTCGCCCATCCGTTACCAGACCGCCTTCCTTGGAGAGCACCCGAAGGCGTTCACCCCCGTGGTTAAGGTACAGGCTGCCGCCGCGTTCAACCAGCGATATATCAGCGCCATAGGTTCCCTCAACCATACGAGCAAACGCAGAATCCACTGGGGTAGACTTTGCAATCTGCGGTAGTTCTTGTTCTTCAAGCGACGCCTTCAGCAAATCCAGGGCATAGGCGCCAATGCGATCCACTACGGGGTTGACTGCATCAAGGTTGGCGACAAGGGCTACGCCGATCTGTAGTTCAGGAATAGCATATACGCGCGTAGCGTAGCCATACATAACGCCCGCGTGCTGTATGCGAAAGTGTCCGCTTTGCTCGGATAGATTGAAGCCAAGGCCAAATCCTCCGGTCGTGTCCCCCGAGCTTTCAAACTGCACCGCCCACATTTCCTGAAGGGATTCTGCACTTAAGAGATCGGGCCGTGTCCCATTGGCAATCGCGAAAAGGGTACTTATGAAGCGGGCCAAATCCTGGGTCGTCGTATACAGATTGGCAGCTGGCCCAATGCCCAGTTCGAATACCGGGGCTTCGGTGAGCGAGGATGTATCGTAGCGCCACAAGTAGCCAATGCCCAGATTGTTCTGCAGATCTTTGCGGGGAAGAAAACTCGTTTGATCGAGTCCCATCGGATCAATAAGCGTAGTCTGAATGTGCGCCTCAAATGGCATTCCTGTTATCTCTGCCACGATGTGACCGGCCACACTTACCGCCGCGTTGGAATACTTGGTACGGCTTCCTGGTGGCACAATAATTCGCGTTTCATTAAGGCTTTCGACGACAGCCCTCAGGGGAGGAGGCGCCGGATCAAAGTAGTGCCCCACCGGGGGTTCACGTACCAGGCCGGCTCGGTGACTGAGCAGCTGCCGCAACGTAATAGCTGTACCGTACGGATTCTCCGGCCGAAAGTCGGGGAGCCAGGTTGTGACGGGGGCATCCAGATCCAGTTCGTCCTGCTCCACCAGCTGCATGACGGCCATTGCCGTAAACAGTTTGGATACGGAAGCCACGCGGAAGACGGTGGACGGTTGCACGGGTGTTAAGCTTTCTGCATCCGCTATCCCGTACCCGTTCGACCAGGCGATTTCATTGCCATTTACGACTGCAATGGAAAGCGCCGGGATTCCTTTGTCGTTTAGCTCAGTCTGAATAAAGGCATCAAGCGCGTCGTGCCAGGATTCATCAGGCTGGCTGTTGCAGGAGGTCAGCACAAACAGACAAAACGCAAACAGATATCGCATTTTCTGGTAAGACTGGCTCTTTAAGAACGGGGGAGGCCCCATCTCCTGTCAGCCATGTGATTGGCGCATGTTTCTTTCTAACATACACATATACCCGGTTAAGTCCACCCGACGGATTTCGCTTGCTGAAGCAAGGGTGGAATTCCTGGGGCTCGAAGGAGACCGCAGGTGGATGGTTGTGGATGCAGCGCATCGATTCCTGACACAGCGCGAAGCGCCACGTTTGGCGTTGGTACAGGCCTGGCGTGTTGAGTTACGCTTGATGTTGGCAGCACCCGGGATGAATCTATTGAGCGTACCGCTTCCCGGTGCAACAGCGCATCGCCTTACAGTAAACGTGTGGCGAGATTCGGTCATGGCCAGTCCGGCCGGAGATGCGGCCGATCAATGGTTCACCTCTTTTCTTGGACGGCCGTGCCAGCTGGTCTATATGGACAATCCAAGAGCACGCTTGGCGAATCCGGACTATGCAGCTCCAGGCTCAGTGGTTTCGTTTGCGGATGGCTTTCCGCTGCTGGTGACATCGACAGGCTCACTTGCGGCGCTCAACCGGCTCATGTCCAAGCCCGTGCCCATGCATCGATTTCGGCCCAATGTGGTCATAGCAGGCAGTGAGGCTTTTGCAGAGGATAATTGGCACCGCATTCAAATTGGCGGAGTGTGCTTTCAGGTGGCCAAGCCTTGTACGCGTTGCATCATTACAACAACGAGTCAGGATACAGCCGTTCGCGGCAAGGAACCGCTCCGGACGCTCAGTACCTTCAGAAAGCGGGGCAGCAACGTGTATTTTGGGGAGAATCTCGTGCCCGAAACGCCGGGGACGATCAGGGTAGGTGACGAAGTCAGCGTACTGGAGTGGCGGCCGCACCCCAAACCATGACCAATAGAACACATACGATTGGTTGTACCGAAACCGTTGTGTGTAGTACATTAACTGTAACCAGCCCGCAATACGCTAAGCCTTCCCTGGTGCTGCAAGGTCCATAGCACCCGTTGTTGCCCATCGCGTGAACTTTTCAGCACGCGAACGATGAAGGCGCACGTACTGGTACTCAACCAGGACTACAGTGCGCTTACTGTGTGCAGTGTGCAGCGTGCCGTAATTCTGATCCACCTTGACAAGGCCGATTTGGTAGAGGCACTGCCTGGTCACGCCTTGCGCTCGCCGAGAAGGATCTTTCCCTGGCCGAGCATTGTGCGGTTGCGAGTCTATGTGCGTGTTCCATACCGTCGGATTATGCTTTCTCGCAAGAATGTTTTGCGAAGAGACGGATTTCGCTGCCAGTACTGTAATCAGCGCGAGCATCTGACGGTGGACCACGTGCTGCCTAAGTCGCGAGGGGGGCGTGATACCTGGACCAACCTCGTGACAGCTTGCATCCGGTGCAACAATAGGAAGGGCAACCGGACACCGGTGGAGGCTCGCATGCCACTACGGCGCAATCCGTTTCGCCCAAGTCATGTCATGTTCATACGCGACTACGTGGGGACAGTGGCCGATACCTGGAAGCCGTATCTCTTTTTGTCCTGAACCGGACCCCGTTGCAGGTGCGTTCAATACCTCCAGTGGATTGAACTTGAACATGGTCCGTTTTGTCGCGCGCGTGTTGTGGATCGTGCCTGTGATACTTGTGGTATTGGCAATCAACCAAGCTATGGTGGCTTGGCATTTAAGGGCAACGTGGGATCGAGGGCAGCCTGCAATGGCAAAAGTTCTGAATTTCGAGAGCACCAATCGGGCGGATGTGACCTACGGATACGTGGATCTTCGCGTGGAGTTGGCCGGAGGCGAGACAATTACGCGAGAGCGGATGTCACTGCCGCAGGTTATGTGGTCGCGCGTCAGGGGCCTGGATTCATTGGCCGTACGCGTGCGGCCAGGTGCCGCACAGGAAATTGTCATTGACCGTCTGATGCCCGGCCATTGGCTAATAGCCGCTTCACAGTTTGGGATCAGTTTGCTTGGGGCGTTGCTTTTTCTCACGGGTGCTTGGTTTTGGAACCGCCATTTGCGGCAAAAGAACAAAGCGGTGCAGTGAAGATCTCAGCCAGAAAGACCAGCCTTACCTGTTGCCTGCAGAAAATTCCCTGCCCAACAAATTGGCTGGCGGGCTCGACTTATAGCGGGTACTGTTGTTCGCATCCCATTGACCCGCGCACTTGAGCCACTTTTGTGTTCTATCTCGCCAAGTTCTAAGATTCCTTGATCGCACGAACTGGAGAGGCAGGATATGTGCTCGAAGAAGGTCGCTCTTGTCTGGAGCTGTTTCGAGCGGTGAGATAGTCAAGGATGCTGGTTCTTTGTAGAGCCACTCGGAATGGGTTATGCGCTTGGCTGACATCGTAGGGGTTTCAGGTGCCAGATGCAGTTACGCGGTAAAACAATGCCCACAATGCTTCACGGTTGGATCCATGAACTGCCAGCTGCGTGTGAGTTGCTGTGGAAGTTCAAATACATTGACGTGCACGAGTATGGCACGCGGAAGATGAATGTACGCCCCCATTCAGCGGGCCTGTTCACATGCTAGAATTGCGCGGTGTGTCAAAGGTATACGGGCGGGCCCTAGCGTTGCATCCAACCGACCTCTCAATAGCGCGTGGCAAGACTACCGCCCTGATAGGGCCTAGTGGCTGTGGCAAGTCAACACTTTTGCGCATCGCGGTTGGGTTGGTCATTCCGACTACAGGGACTGTAGAGTTTGATGGAGAGCAGCTAGGCCGTGAGAACATTCGTTCCATAAGGCTACGCACCGGATACGTGATACAAAAGGGGGGACTCTTTCCACATTTGACGGCGCGTGTCAACGTCACGCTGATGGCTCGTCACTTGAGGTGGAGTACTAAGCGCATCAGTGAAAGAGTGGACGAACTTACGGAACTCGTGCACTTGCCCACCGCTTGTCTGCAGCGCTATCCGAGGCAACTCTCAGGCGGCGAATGCCAGCGTGTGTCCATCATGCGTGCGCTCTTTCTGGACCCTGATCTGCTGCTTATGGATGAGCCATTGGGAGCCTTGGACCCCATGATACGGTTCGACCTTCAAGAGGAATTGCGGTCAATTTGCCAAAAGCTGGAAAAAACTGTCATCTTGGTTACCCACGATATGGCAGAAGCGTCATTTTTTGGTGACTCAATCGTGTTGATGTTTTCCGGGCGAATTGCTCAGCATGGAACAATGCAGGACCTTGTGAACAGGCCGGCCAACGACTTTGTCAAGCGCTTCATGCGAGCCCAACGCGGGCTTCACGAGTGGGTTTAAGCATGTTCTGCAGAGTCGCCCTTATCCTTCTTTTCTTTGCTGCGCACACGCTTGTTTGCGCAGCGCAGCCTGTGCGCATTGCCACAAAGAGGTTTACCAGTAACATCGTGTTGGGGGACATCGCCAATCTTTGGTTGAATCAGTCAGGCATCGAGACCGAGCATAGGCCACAACTGGGTGACACGCGATTCCTGTGGGAAGCCCTGCTGGCGGGAGAGATTGACATTTATCCAGACTATACAGGCACGCTTTTGAGGGAAACCCTTGTCCGACAAGAATTGGAGCCTTTCGAATTGGATTCGGCTTTGGCCAGCTATGGACTTAGGATGAGTGCCCCGCTCGGCATGAATGATTCATATATCCTCGGCATGAAAGAAGATCGGGCCAGAGAGCTTGATGTACACACAATATCGGATCTCAACAGGTATCCTGACCTTCGTTTCGGGTTTTCGACACAATTCATGGATCGTTCGGATGGTTGGCCCACCCTGCGCACCACCTATAGTATGCCGCACACGTTTGTACGTGGAATAGACCATGATTTGGCCTACGTCGGAATAGAATCAGGCACTATCGATGTAATGGACCTCTATGCGACGGATGCAGAGGTCGAAATCTACAATATGCGTCCACTGGAGGATGATCTAGGCCATTTTCCTGAATACCAAGCCGTCTTTATCTATAGAGCTGACTTGGCCACACGCGCTCCTGATGTCCCCGCTTTGCTTGATAGCTTGAGGGAGGCAATCACCGTAGAAGTGATGCGCTCGTTGAACTTTCGTGTTGTAGAGGGCAGGGAGTCTGAATCACAGGTGGCTGCAGCATTCCTTAGCGGAGAATTCGAACTGGAGAATCCTCTCGTATTAGAAGAAGTCACGATGTGGGACCAGCTTAGGCAGCATACCAAGGAACATGTCATTCTAGTGTTATTCTCGCTGGCCGCGGCGATTTTGATTTCGATTCCGCTTGGCATCATAGCTGCCAAGCTGCCGCGTCTGGGCAGTCTCATCCTTGGTATTGTCGGTGTCATCTACACTATTCCGTCTCTGGCTCTTTTGGTATTCATGATACCGTTGCTGGGTGTTGGGGGACCGCCGGCCATGGTGGCTCTGTTCTTGTACAGCCTCTTGCCGATCGTTCGAAATACACATGCGGGCCTAATCGGCATCCCCCAACCGTTAAGTGAATCTGCCGATGCCATTGGTTTGTCCCCAATGGCAAAATTGCTCAAAGTAGAGTTGCCGCTGGCCGCCCAGTCAATTATGGCAGGTGTGCAGACCTCAGCTGTGATTAATATCGGAACAGCAACACTTGGTGCGCTGATTGGTGCAGGGGGCTACGGTCAACCTATCCTTACAGGAATTCGGCTCTCTGACACGGGGCTTATCTTGCAGGGTGCAGTACCGGCTGCACTGTTGGCCTTGGTGGCACAGGGGGTTTTTTCCCTTGTCGAACGTGTATTTATCGGAGAAGGACTTAGATAATGGCTGTTCCAGTCTGCCGTAAGCCATTCTGCCAGCGGGCTGGATCAGCCAACTATCAGACCCCATCCGAGTTTTTTGAGGCGTGGCATAGAGTGATAGCTGAGTGGCAGTACCCCAAGAGGAATGTGCCAGTATGAGATGCTCAGAACCACCGCTGGTGTATTGGCTGTAATTCTGTTTGCGGAATCCGTAACATGTACGGACGGGCACGATTACGAATGACCAGAGTTTCCATTACGGCGAATTGAGTTTAAGTTATATGCAAGGCACACTGTGCAGCTGTCGAGCCTTTAGTCCGCGGATGATTCACTGGCCCTGAGGGGCTTGCTGACACGGACGGCGTGGCAGCAAGTTGGCATATGGCAAAGCCTTCAAAAATGATTTTCTGGTTGGGATCTGCAGGGGGACGCTGGAGTCGGCTCGGTACGGAGACCTTCGTCAGGGTGGCCGGCACACCGGAGGCAATCCGGATGAGGCGGCGGCTGTGGGTCGGTCCTGCCAGTATTCCACAACCCCGGTCTTACATTCGTTTGCTCGAGATCAGCGCTTACTTATCTGCGGGATGGGAGGCGGCTAGCACTTCCGTTGTGCGACTTCGACGATCAGGTCGCCAGGGACGGCCTTCTTGTCCCGGTGTTTTCCTGTATCAGGCGGCCTGCGACCAGGACTGCTGCTACACCAAAGATGGCGGTGCACGGTAGGGCGAGGGGGTGATGCTGAGTCTAGTTCGGCAGGGCATTTTCTGTTTCCGCTGGATCCCAAACTATTCCTAATAGCTGGTTTAAAAGGAGGCAAGCGAGGATGCACTTCCCGACCGCTTCGACAATACGTACGCACAGGCTTCTTCAGGCGCCTGACGTTTCGCGAACGATATACGGCCGAGACTGCACATGAATACGGCCCTGCTTCCTAAGGCCTGGCGTTACCGGATCTTCACAGTGACCTGGCTATCCTATGCCGGTTTCTACCTCTGCCGGAAGAATTTCAGCGTCATCATGCCGCTGCTGACGAATGAATTCGGATTCACCAAGACGGATCTAGCTTGGATTCTTACTGGCTACAGCCTCATTTATATGTTGGGCCAGTTTGCCAATGGTCTGCTTTCTGATCGCTTTGGCCCGCGGCTCATCGTCGGCGTGGGGGTTCTGATTTCTGTCATTTCAAACGTCCTGTTAGGCTTCGGGACCTCTCTGTTTCTCTTCATGGCCTTGATGTGGAGCAACGGCTATGGGCAGTCGACGGGGTGGTCCGGACTCGTAAAGAATATGGCGACCTGGTTCGAGCACAAGGAAAGGGGAGTAGTAATGGCTTGGTGGTGCACGTGCTATGTTGTCGGTGGCTTCGCGGCTACGGTCTTTGCCACATACTGGGTCACCAACGATACATTCTTCGTGAATCTGGGCTGGCGTCGGGGCTTCTGGGCCCCAGCACTGCTGCTGACGGTCATAGCCGGGATTTACATCCTGTGCACGCGCAACCGACCCTCAGATATTGGGCTCCCGGATCTGCCGGAGGATGGCCCTCATGAGGTCTCGCCCAGTTCGGAGGGCGTAAATGGCAAGGTGTCGGTGCTCCGGGAAGTGCTGTCCGATTCGGCCCTCTGGGTGACGGGTGCGATGTACTTCTTCACAAAGATGACCCGTTATGCATTTCTGTTCTGGTTGCCGCTCTATATGACTGAGGCACTCAGCTACACTGAGAGTGCCGCAGGATACACCTCGTCTGTCTACGAATTGGTCGGTTTTTTGGGGGTGCTGGTGGCTGGCTATGCATCGGACAAGCTATTCCAAGCACGCCGCTTTCCTGTATCCTCACTCATGCTCTTTGGGCTGGCCCTCATTCTTTTTCTCCACCCCACACTCTCAGAGCTTGGCTTTGCGGCCAACGCGATCAGCATTGGCATCATCGGTATCATGACATATGGGCCGGATGCACTCATGTCGGGTGCTGCCGCAATGGACATTGGCAACCAGCGAGGGGCAGCTACGGCAGCGGGTTTGATCAATTGCATGGGATCCTGTGGCCAGCTGATTTCTCCGCTCTTGGTGGCCTATGTGGCCGAGCAGTTTGGCTGGAATAGCATGTTCTATCTGTTCGTGGTTTTCGCCCTGCTCTCAGGAGTGCTGCTGGCAACCAAGTGGAATTATGGAAGGAGGCCACCCGTGGCGGCGTAGGGAGTGCTGAGCTGAATGGATGTTCTGGGCTGGCGGCCTAAAATATGGGAATTACCCGTTTAAGTGAAGCTTGCATGAAGTTATTCGTATGAGCAGGCAACCCAAATCGGGGGAAGAAATGGCCAAGGCTGGACGCTCGCCCAGAAAGGGCTGACCCGGTTGCCGTTGCATAAAATGTTTCCAGACGAGGCTCCGGCGCGAGAATGGTTTGAGGGTATCGTCTGGCCGGAGGGACACAAGTGCCCGCGTTGTGGGAGCGGCAACACTTATGAGGGTACGCGCAAGACCCTGCCGTACCGTTGCCGTCCGTGCAGGCGGTTTTTCAGTGTGCGGACCGAGACGGCCCTACAGTGTAGCAAGCGGCAGTTGACATGGGCGTACGCAATCTATCTTGAAACGGCTCCTCTCAAGAGCGTATCCAGCCTGAAGCTGCCCCCGCGTGGCCTTTACGGGATGTGCCAAGAAAAATGAGACACATGAGTCTCATTTTTAGTGTAGCCGGTGGAGTTCATGTTGGCCGTAATGGGTCATGTGTTTGCGCGAAGTTCAGGGATGTTCGCGTGGTTTTGTTGGTTTCGATCATGGAGGCCGCCTGAGCCTCGTCGGGGCGGTTGATCCATACAGTCCGGCGGGGCCTGGGAACCTGGGGTACGCCTCGAATGAATCTCTCCGGTTCACGGGCCTACGCGTTCGGCCTCACGCGCGGCCGCGCTTGCCATCCCGCCAGCGTTGGGCCGTAATGGAGGGTCGACGGAGGTTTCAGTGCTATCTCCGAAGGGTCGAACTCGTAGTTGTACCAGTGGAAGAACGGCCGCGCCCAACTGCGGGCCTCCTCCAAGGAGCCGAAGGGGGGTTTGTGCGTCCGGTGGTACTTCGCCGTGCGGAAGTGGGCCTCCGAATAAGGATGGTCATTCGAGCGATACGGACGGGGGTAAGAGCCGTCCACCGGCCAGTCCGCCAGCAGTTGGATGTACGTTTTGCGGACCATCACCGGACCGCGGTCTGAATGAATGATGAGCCGATTCTGGCTTACCAGCTGACGCACACATGTGGTCTCAATGAGCTCTTTCGCCAAGGCTGCCGATTGTGGCCCGCGTCCAGCCCACTACGTAGCGACTGAAGACATCCAAGATGACCTACCGTTTGAAGTCCCTCCTTAGTCGGCCCCCGAAGCGTAGTGATATCCCCAGACCCTAGCTCGTTCGGAGCACCGGCCCACCGCTCCGGTTGGGTACGACGGATGGACCCGCTGGGGTCTGCGCTCACGTATCTCCTCCTTTTCGCGCAAAATACGGTACCTAGTGCGCCCGGGACACCGGTAGAGGCCTTCCTCCAGCAGGGGCGCCCCGATTTGACGAGGAGGCCAGTCCATGAACCGCTCTGAGTTCAGCCGGGCGCGAATCTCCGCCCGTTTGGCCTCTGATAACCGACGGACCGGTTGGCGCCGATGGGTCTTCGGCTGCGTCGCCGCCGGCTGCCGGCTTCGGTAATAGCTGGCCCGCGAGCCCCTACAGGCCGACCGGCGGCCTTCGTACCTACGATCGGACGTAGTCGGGTCCCCATCTCCTTCATCGCAGCCCGGCCTCGGTCTCGCGACTGACGCCCAACAGGGTGCCGACTTTTTTTGAACCTCTAGGACGGCCCGGGCCGGCTCCAGCTGTGGCCGTCTCTGCTGCAGCTCCTTCCGCCACCGCGTGATCTCCTCCTCTTGGGCTCACCGGCCCGGGTCGAACCCTAGCGCCCGCCCGGATCACGCGGACGGTGCCCCTTGGTCCGAGGCGATGAGTACAGCCCCGCCCGGTGCAAAAGCGCTCCGATCTCCCCGGGTGGCGTACCGGTCTCCGCTTCCTTTAGTCTGCGCCGTTTGTAACGGGCGCTGAACCGGCGACGCTTGGCTTTGGAAACCCCCTCCATCAGCGCCGCCTCCCCGACGGCCTTGGTGTACAAAAGAATGAGATGTGTTCCTAGAGCCTAGGCGTCTGAAAACAGATGGGGCCGGCTGACCAGTCGGTCCCATGAACCCTACCATCACTACACTATATTAAGGTACAACCGTGTCTCACTTTCTGTTGGCAGAGAGGGGGCGCTCTCAGTGTGGTCTCCCCGGCCTATCTGGGGCTGCTCAATGTATTTTCGATTACGTCGTAATTATGCACCGAACGCACCCTCTTCATCAATTTTTTGTGCTCCAGCACCTCGGAACACAAGGTCATGATGTTGCGCTTTATAGTTCGAGTTGGCGACATTTCGATCATTCACTTACCCACCCAAAGCTATGGTCAAGAAAGCGTTATTGGTAGTAACCCTGTGTTTGGCCCTGACTGCAGGCATGCTAACGGGGTACTATACCTCATCCAGTGTCGCAGGACCGACCACCTGCTGCACACACTGAAACGACTATTGTTATTGCGACAACGGAGATGCTGAAAAGAGTGGGTGTCGTGCGTACAAGTGTACCAGCGAACGTAAGACTAATTCCTGCTGGGGTGAAGGAAGCAAGTGCTGCCTACAGGTGGACTATTGAAGTTGCCTCTCCCTGACTCTCTGGTCGGCGAGGTTGTGTCTGACGAATCCTGCTCCCAGTTCTGCTAACGGGTGTGTGCCAGTTGTGGTTCTGCCCTCTGCACTTGTGCGGTAATTGGCCCTCATGGCGTGCCTGCTCTGCTAACAGGTTACGCGGTTTGCAAAGCCATCTAAGTGGCAAGTTTTCGGGATGAGAACCTATTCTAGCGCAATCGCGGTACTTGTCGTGGTTCTCAGTGGCCTTTTCTTGGCAAGTGGGTTGGCCAAGTTGTTTTTGTGGTCAGCATCAGTGGAGTTTGCGCAGTCGATGGTGGGCGACACCCTTCATGCGAACTTCGTCGTGTTCTCGATTGCCTTAGCAGAGTTGGTCGTAGCGTTCCTGCTCCTTGTTGGGGCTACACGGAGACTAGCCGGAGCCATTGCCACACTTATGGTAGCCGGGTGCTCTGGCCTAGCAGTAATGCAATCGCCTCAGCAGACTATGACGCATTGCCTGTGCTATGACCCCTTCATCCATTTAACTTCTGGCTGGCCATTGGGTTATGTGAGTGTCGTGATGCTATTGGGCTGTGCAATTGCCTCCATAAGCAGGGTGAAGTCAACTGTTTTCTTACGGACCCTCCACCAAGCGCTTCGTGTCGGCATCTATGTCATTTTGGTTACCAATTGCTTTTTGCTTGGCATCCTACTAATGTAGGTCTCAAACTGAATCTCATGCGAATTCATCCTCTGCTTGCTCAACGCATTCTATATCTGGTACTCGTAGGTGGAATGACCCTGCAGATCCATGGTCTCGATGATCGTGACGTCTTGGAAACAACGGGCCCCATCGATGTGCGTCGCCAATATCAAGAGTATACTGAGACCTTTCCAGAGTCCATGAATCTCAACGTTACACTACCGAGGGTTCGGTCGGGCGAGTTCGTTAACATAGATTCCATTACGACAGGGAAAACAGTGATTCTGAGCTTCCTGTCACTGACCTGCTATCAGTGCATGAAGGATTTGCCGAAGTGGGCCGATTTGGACCGGGACCTCGCACGACCAAGTGCCGCAGAACTGGTCTTCGTGGCAGCGGGGCCATCTCGAAGATATGCAGCTGCAATGCTACAGCGCCACACCCGTTTTGCTTTCCCCGTCCTGTATGATTCCACCGGTGTATTGGCGGATACGAATCAAATACCAGAGATACCTTCAACTGTTCTGCTTGACTCCCATAGGAGGATTCAGTTAGCCGGCTCTCCGGTACTTCGCGCTGAGGTGTACGAGATGTACCGCGACATGATAGCGGACCATACTGGCGGAGCTACGGGAGTTTTCGGTACTGGAACGCAATAGAGAACAATCCTTCACTATCACGATTGAGCTCGACCAATGGTTTTTCCGTTTGGAATCAGAGAGGCGAGGACGTGGACTGTAACCGCATTGATGACTGGCACATTCCTGTCTACGCTGGGTTGCACGAGCGTGGAGAGAGCCCCCGTGTCGCTGGAAGAAGCGATGGTCGAGAGCCCTTTTGGCAAGGTGCAATTGGAGTTTGCAGGCAGTATCGGTTCGGAGGATAAAGAGGGTTACTTCTTCTCGATTATCAGAGGAATCGAGATTGACAAAGAGGACAACGTGGTCGTCTTTGATGGATTGCTCCGCAATATTCGTGTCTTCAGTCCGGCTGGCGATTTGATCCGCACATACGAGCTGCCAGAAGGTGAGGGGCCCGGTGAATTCTCCCGCGCATCCACCTTCAGTTTGTCTGCGGACAAAGAGCGCATTTTGTTGTACGACCAGGTTAACCGAAGGATCACGATCCTTGACTACGTGACTTTCGAGTATATCAATTCCTTTTCTCTTTCGGAAACGAATCATGCAACGATTTATAGTGGACCAGATAACACGATATTGGCGGTTTATGACCAGTTAAGTCTGGGTAGTCGACCACTTGTACACGTCTTTACGGAACATGGCACCAAATTGGCTGCATTTGATGGTCGGCACGAAAAATTTGCGGAGTTTCTGCAGCAGGGCTTGCAGGTCTTCCATGAGGTGTCCTTAGCCCAATCTGACTCACTAATCTTTCTGTCCTTTGCTTTACCGTATGAGATCAGGACATACGACAGGCATTACGAGTTGCTTAGGCGTTTCCACCGCACTCCCAATTTCTTTGGCGGTACGGTTCGTGATGGAGAGTGGATTTATCCATCCGGGTATTGTACAAGTATCGTAGTGGCAGGCGACGAGTTAGTGCTACAGCTAGTTACCAGTAATCGGGAAGAAGAAGAACTTTGGGTCCATGCTTTTGACTTTTCGGGAAATGACAGGGGGATTCAGAATATGTCTCGAGGCGAATGGGGAACTCGGTTTTATTTGGAGAGTGATGCCGTGGATTCGAGGGGCAATCTCTACGGTGTAACATATACGCCGTTCCCCAGGCTGATCCGGTTCAGGGTTGTATCGGACAGCTCTTCAGCGTAAAGGCTGTGCTAGCAGATATCATAGTATGGCATTCTGGGCTTAGGAGTCTGCGCCGCAGAAAATACCATCGCGGTAGGGACCCGGGTTGTCCCGGGCCCTCCGCACAGATCCGGACGGACTCTTTTATGCATCCGGCTCCGGCCTCCGGTCAAACGACCAGCCGTTGGTGGGGCCACGGGGGGAGGATACGGACTTTCGGCCCATCGCGCTGGGGCCGCTGTTCGACCGTCGCCCCGGAGGTGCGATCCTTTTGAGACCGCCGACGCAGGGCCAGTAAGAACACGCGCTTGACGGTGTAGTCCCATGCGCTGAGATACCGGAAACTCCCTGGTACCGCGTAGTCGTGGAGCCCGCCGCGGAGGACTCGACCCAACCACCGGGCGTGCTCGGACCGGTCTACAGGCCCTCGCTGGCGGAGGGCCTCCCGTAGGCGCCGGATGGTGCCCCCCCGTTTTCGAGCCGGCTGGCGTCCCCACCGGAATCGCCCCTTCCGGGTCCCGGTGCCCTAATGCGTCCGGCCCCGAAAGTCCAACGTCTCCGGTTTCCCCCATCCCCGCCCCCTCCGATGGGCCGCCGCTTGGCGGCCCCACTCGATGAGCCGCGTCTGGGTCGGGGGCCGTTCCAACCCGAATCGGGCCCGCTGCCATGTCCGGTCCGCCCGGTACGGCTCCGCCCTCTTGGCGGGGCTGCCCCCCCACCAAGTCATCCGCGTAGCGGACGACGAGGATCTCGCCGCCCGCCTGCGTCCGACGCTCCTTCCCCGTCCACCGGTCCCATACGTAGGGGAGATAGATATTCGCTAGCACCGGGGACCCGAGGGGCCCGGCGGCGCCCCCTTCCCCGTATCCGACCATGGCCCCTCCTCCATCCCGCCGGCTTGGAGCCCCTTGGTGATCCGACGCCGAACCCGTTGGTCCCCGAGGCGATGCGCCCGAAACCGGAGTAACCCGTCCCGGTGCCCTGCATCCAAGAACCCCCGGAGGTCGGCCTCCCATACCCCATTGACCCGTCGCCGCGTGAGTCCGGCCGCCCCCGCATCCCGCGCCTGGTGCGCCGACCGTGGTGGTCGGAACCCGGAGCTGAACCCGAGAAACTCCGACTCGTAAATCGGAACCCGGATCCCGTCGGTCCCCGCCTTCTGGACGATCTGGTCCTCCC
>JAAXGT010000133.1:0-1524 GCA_012271205.1 Rhodothermales bacterium | reverse complement strand
CCGGGGCCGCCTTCCGCTTTAATCCCGAAAAGCGTCCCGCCACGCCTCCACGGTGATCGGGGGCAGCCGAGAGACTAAGCGTTTCTTCGGTTTGCTCTTCGCCGCCGGCCGTATCCGCTCGACCACCGGGGACCCGCTCCCCCGCTTCGGCGCGCGGCGCGGGTTTGGGTTCCGCGGATTCCCCTAGGCTCCGGCCCTTCGCGCCATCGACTCCGCCAGGCCCGAGCGAGGCCCCTGGTTCGCCTGCTTCCTCGCTACTAGGGCCGAATCGGACTCCTCCCCCCGGGCCTCATCGGCTACGGGGGTCCCCCTTCCCGATGCGGCCCCGTACGACTACGGGGCGGTGATGAGACCGCCCCGGTCCCGACGCCGGACGTATAGGCCGACTTCGGTTCTCGGACACCGTGGAATCCTCCTTCGCCTCGCCCTCGCGGCTCGGAGAGGTGGACTTCGACCCCTTCCACAGTCTCGTCCTTCCAGATTATCTATATTTCGGCGCTCTATAGTCCTCCGGCCTGCTCCGCTACCGACGCTTCGCGGGACCCCTCACGGGCCCCCCCGCACGGCTCGCGACCGGAGTGGGGGGCTAACCCTTCTCCTGACGGGACTTGCACCCGATATCCTGCGCCAGTTAGCCTGGCGCACATACTATAAACTTCAGGTATCCGCGTATCAACGCTGTCAGCCCCGGTGGCGAGCGCAACGACAAGGAGCGCACTCAGCACAAAAACCAGTAATGCGTTCAGCACATAGCGGCTGCGCAGCTCAAGCCGGAGATCCTTTCGCAGCACAGCCCAGGCGCCACGCAGCCAGTGCTTCATTGACAGCTATCCGTTGCGGTTCCAGCTCTTCAGCCGAAATGAGTCCAAGCGGGCGCGGCAGGAACACGGGTCTGACCGGTTGGGCCGCTCAAAGTCGCCGACGAAGTCAATCTCTATCTCCAGCTGTTAGCCAGTCCGCTCGAATACTGTCGCCCGGACGAAGGCTATCAGTCCCTGCAGGTCGGCACACGGCCTCCTCCCGTGTTGACCATGATGTTAGCATGGCGGTGCGTGACCACGATGCCACCGAGACTGGCACCCTTAAGCCCGCACTCGTCGATAAGGCGACCCGTCCCGATCCCCTGAATCTTTTTGAAGATAGCCCCCACGCTGGGCTCTGTATCCAGCGGGGGGGCGCAACGCTCGCCAGCCAGGTTGGCTTCCATGATTTCGCGTATCCGGCCCGGATCGCCAGGCGCAAGCTGGAACGTGGCAAAAAGTACCACATTGTCACGGACATGAAGGATGGAGTAGTCGTAGCCAAAGTCAAAGTATTCAGCACCAACGGTCTTGACCTCGTTTTCTTTGGTAAAAGGTCCGCTGACAGCAGCACCTCTTCAATGAACATCGTGCGTTCACGCGCCGGCGGAGGTGCCAGAAAATGCAGGTTCTACCAGAGCACCCCACCCACTGTGGACGGTATGCCTAACGTAATGCTCTGAGGTGCTCCCCAAACGTTGGACAGAAACCGGTTAAATTTAAG
>JAAXGT010000052.1 GCA_012271205.1 Rhodothermales bacterium | reverse complement strand
CGTTATGGATTAGCTTGGGGTCGGGTGGACTGTAGCGGAACGGGTGTGGGCCATGGTGGGGCTGTCCTGGACGGTCTGAGCCAAAATACACCTCGGCGGGGGGGCTCCCTACCATTTAAGCAAGCGGAAATTAAAAAAATCTGGGTGGAGTGGGGCGGCCTCTCTATCCAGCGAGGGCCTGATCCGGATCGAACCGGGGGCCGTCCGCCGCAGAGCACCGGCCACGGCCGGGGGCAGGGCCGCGGGCGCGGCCGGCCTCGTATGGGACGCAGCGGACCGGATCGGGCGGAAGGGCGACCCGACTCTAGGGGTAGGCGGTATGGACCCGGCGCCGCGGGCCGGCTCGGCGGCGGACGAGGTGCCGGGACCGTCCCGATGGCCGGGGACTAGGGCCCCGCCGCCTAAGCCATGCCCGGCCCGGTCGTCCTAGGCTGCCCGCCGCACAGCGGCTGCGGACCGCCAGGTGGCCCCGACCGGCGGTCCTCCGCCGGGCCGGGACCGGAGCATCCCGGCCTCCGGCGGCGGGGGCGCCGGAGGCTCATCCCGGGCCGACCGCTGGTCCATGCGCTCGGCCCGGGCACGCGAGACCGTCCTTGAGCAGAATGCGAAGTCCCTCGACGAACTCGTGGGGCCACTTGGATAGATTGGCGAGAGTTCGTTTCTGGACCTTGCCGTCTTCGCGGAGCAAGACGGCGGGGGAGCTTCGGTTGGGTACACGTTCGATGTACCTAAACATAACAATAACGAATATCTTGATAAATATCAAATTCATAATGAATTAAGTACATGGGTACACAAATCAACCTGCAAATCCCCTTAAGGGCCTTGCTGCCAAGGGGTGCCGCGTCAGATGGCTTGAATTCCGCTGGAACTACGGCTTAGTGTGCGCCAAGTCAGTGTAGTAAGGGTCGAGGTTGAGCTCATTGAAGCGTTCTCCAGTCGAACTCCGGGAGTGTTCAATGATTGAGATACTGTCGGCAGCGATTCCTGGAACAGTAGATCCCTTCTGATTCCAGGTTGTCATTGGTGCGGTACGGACCTGCATAAGATTCTTTCCCCCCAGTGCACCAGTAACTATGGGGTAAGGAGCTATTGGGCCATACGGCGAAGGAATGGACCGTGAAGGTGCAGCTAGGAACGCACAGTATCCAAGGTGTGCACAAGGCTGCTATGTGCTTTGAGGACTCGTACTCCACTGAGCTTGGCGCCTGCAGACCTTGCAATCCACCCTGACACACTTTGAACGCGAGGACTGCAGGCTATCAGGCCAGCTGTTCTTGGGCGCGGGCATTCTTGGCGGCCACCTGATCGACCATGGCCGCTTTGTATTCCAGCATGCGCTGCTGCAGGGCAGGATCAGCCGTTGAAAGAATCTGCACGGCCAGCAAAGCGGCATTCTTTGCTCCGTCTATAGCCAATGAGCCGACCGGGATACCGCTCGGCATCTGCACAGTGGCCAAAAGTGCGTCCAATCCCTGCAATGCTCCCGAATTGATCGGCACACCTAGCACGGGCAGGGGGGTATTCGCTGCCACAACGCCCGCCAAATGTGCAGCTACTCCTGCTCCCGCAATAATTACCTTGAGCCCGCGTGTGTGTGCTGTAGTGGCATATTCATGCGCCAGCTCAGGCGTACGATGCGCACTCATAACGCGCAATTCAAACGGCACGTCAAACGCCTTCAGAATGTCCGCGGCCTTCCTCATCACCGGTAGGTCGCTGTCACTGCCCATGACTATGCCTACTAAGGGTGTTTTCGAGTCTGTCATGCCAAGGTGCCTGTATTTGTTTGGTTGATGAGCAGGGTTATGGGTGCAATACCTCTTCCAGTGCTGTTTCGTCGGGTACGAGCACGTCCCTTGCCTTGGCACCTGCGAATGGCCCCACGATACCCATCTGCTCGAGTTGATCCACGATTCGCGCGGCGCGTGTATAACCGATCGACAACTTCCGTTGAATCAGCGAAACTGAACCTTGCTGGCTGCGCACTATGATGCGCGCAGCTTCCTCAAATAACGTATCCGTGCTTTCTCCATTGTGGCCCGAGGCCGAGCTCGTTTCCGTCGTCTGGGGTTCGTCCTCCACACTTGGCAGAATGTAAGGCCCCGGCCCAAGCTGAGTGCGAATAAAGGCCATAAGCCGGTCAATTTCTGCGACAGACACAAACGGTCCCTGCAGGCGCATGAGCTTGCTGCCACTCATATAAAGCATGTCGCCATTGCCCACGAGCTGCTCGGCGCCATTCTGGTCCAATATGGTGCGTGCATCAATCTTGGAAGCCACTTGAAAAGCCACTCTAGATGGAAAATTGGCCTTTATGAGTCCCGTAATGACATCCACGGAAGGACGCTGAGTTGCCAAAACCAAATGAATACCCACGGCTCGCGCCATCTGGGCAAGCCGGGCAATTGGCGCCTCAATATCCTTGCCCGCAGTCATCATCAAATCGGCCAGTTCATCAATTATGACGACGATGTATGGCAAATGCTTGTGGCCTTGGTTCGCATCCAGCTGTCCCTTCTGAAAAGCCTGATTGTAGTCCTGGATGCTCCGCACCCGTGCACTCTGCAAGAGATCATATCGCTCAGCCATTTCACGCTCACAGCCACGCAGTACACCCAAGGCGTCTTCCACGTCCGTGATGATAGCATCGTCACCGTCCTCCGGAGTTGCCAAAAAATGCTCCGTCAAGTCACGGTACTGCTGTAACTCGATCTTCTTGGGGTCAACCATGACGAATTTCAGATTCGCCGGGTGGCATGCGTACAGCAGGCCTGTGATAAGCGTATTGAGCCCAACCGACTTGCCGGATCCCGTGGCGCCGGCTATGAGAAGGTGGGGCATCTCTGCGAGATCCTGCAGGTAAACCTCTCCCTCAATGGTCTTGCCCAGTGCGACGGGAAGTGCCATATCGGCGTCCCGGAACCGCTTCGTTCCAATGATCGAGTGGACCCGGACGAGTTCGCGGTGCCGATTGGGAATTTCCACACCTATGGCTGTTTTGCCTGGAATCGGTGCAATCATGCGAATCCCCCGTGCCGCCATCGCCATCGCCAAATCATTCTCAAGCGACTTGATGCGACTGATCTTTACGCCAGGTGTCGGTGTGAGCTCATACAGCGTGACCGTCGGGCCGACGACTGCGTTTATATCAGTGATCTCAATCTTGTAGACGGCGAGTTTATCCAAGAGAATACGCTTGTTCTCCTCCAACTCGTCAAAGTCTATGTGTTGGGCCCGGTCGTCTGGCGCGTCGAGCAGATCAATCGAAGGGAATCTATACCTGTAGCCGGCCTCAGCCACGACTTTGTCCGGCTTGACCTCACGCGCCGATTCCTCCTGTACCTGCCCCACAATACTGAGCTCCAAGTGTTTCGACGTTGTCGGATCGGACACCGCGGGTTTCCGAGATGGGGTCGACTCTGCTACAGCTGATTCAGCGCCAGCGTCTCGCGGTACAGCATCGTTCCCGGATTGAACTCCATTTAGATCGGCCCACGTGGTATGTTCCTTTCCACGTTCCTCACGGGCTGTCTTCAGGCCCTCTCTGACAGTTTCCCTGTGTGCCTTCATCGCCGATTTTCCAGTCCTGAAGAGATGCTCGATGCGGTCCAGCCAACGTTGGATATCGCGGTCGACCAGAAGCATCAGTCCCACTATCAGCACGATGGCCAAAATTACATAAGAACCAAGCCAGCCCGTGGTGCCTAGGAGCCATTCGCCTGCTGTGGTACCCATTTGCCCCGCCCACAGCTGTAGGTCCGCGCCGACCGACGAATCGATCCGGGCAATCAGGATAGCTGCATAAAGCATGGTCAGTGCCGCAGTCAGAGTCGGCAAAAGCAGCAAACGCAGGGGGCGCCGCCGCATGATAATGTACCCCCACGCCACTAGTACCAGCGGCAGAATGAGGGATGGATACCCGAAAAACGACGCCACCATAAAGTGGGCGAGCCATGCGCCCACAGGGCCCATGGCATTCGTCACCGGTTGACCAATACTCGGAAACACCAAATCGAGGGGCGACGCTTCTGCAATTGGCACATAGTCAGTGCTGCTGTAAGTAAGGCCAGCTATGGCCACGAGCACGGCGAGTGAGATGATCAGGAATCCAAGGACTTCCTTGCTGCGCGACGGACGTGGCTCGGGCTTGGATTTTCGTGTGGCTCCTTGCTGGTAGCTGCTTTTCTTACCTGTCATTAGTCTCTTTTCGACTGATCGCCGAAATTACAAAACAAGCGTCGTATTAAGCGTGAAATGGCGGCCGCACCACCTTAGCCAGCACGACTTTGGAGCGAATTTGAATTCCCAGTATACGGTCGGATGCTGTAAAATATTTGCTGTTTGGCACGTAAGCCAAGGCAATACCAGTTCCCAGTACCGGCGACTGGGATCCACTGGTGACGACGCCAATGGCTTCGCCACTTTCAGTCGTCACCGAATAACCCGCCCGGGGTATACCACGCTCCTGCATTACAAGGCCGACCAACATCCGCTCAGGTTTGGCTGCCTTGATTGTGGCTAGTGCCTCTCGCCCAAGGAAGTCACCTTTATCAAGTTTTGTTACCCAGCCCAGCCGGGCTTCGTAGGGATTGGTAGCTTCCGTAAGCTCATGACCATACAGGCAATAACCGGCCTCCAGCCGCAGCGTATCCCGAGCCCCAAGGCCAGCAGGCTTGAGCCCCAATGACTGTCCGGCGTTCATGATGGCATCCCACAATGCAGGTGCGTTCTTGGTCTCGCAGTAGAGCTCGAGGCCGATTTCTCCGGTGTATCCTGTACGTGACAACATCACCTTGTCGAATCCCATGAAGCGACTAGGCGCGGGCTGCAGGAAGCGGTAGAAGGGAATCTCGTGTACAGGAAGGTCAGTGATGCGGGCCGCAATTTCCAGCGACTGGGGCCCCTGCAAGGCTAAAAGGGCCATGAGATCCGACACGTTGTATACTTCGGCCCCAGTCGGCTTATGCGCACACATCCAGGCGTAGTCCTTTTCGATGTTGGCGGCGTTGACAACCAGCAGGTAAGCATCTGCCTTTAGCCGGTAGACCACAAGATCGTCCAGTATTCCGCCCTGCTCATTGCACATCACGGTGTACAGGGCGTGTCCGTCTTGAAGCCGACCGGCGTCGTTTGTAATGAGCCGCTGCACGTACGCCCCTGCTTGAGGCCCACGCACAAAAATCTCACCCATGTGACTGACGTCAAAGAGACCGGCCGTCTGTCGTACGGCCATGTGTTCATCTACAATCCCCGAATACTGCACGGGCATGTTAAAGCCCGCGAATTCCATCATGCGGGCTCCCAAAGCCTCATGCTGGTCAAAAAGCGATGTTCTGCTTAGCATGGATCAAATTATTTCAAGCGATGGGCCCGGCAGCCGGCTTCATTTAACGCAACCACAGCGGCGTCGGCTGTTGCCTCGTCTTTAAAGCTCACACGGAAGGCGCCGCCGGTACCCTCTCGAATCTTCAATAGTGCCAAATCCTTGATATTGATGCCACATGCGAAAAGCGATCCTGTAATGTGAGCGAGCACACCCGGTTGGTCTTCCGCGTATACGTACACGTCAGCCAGAGGCTGTAGAAACCCTTTGAAGTCCTTTGGAATAGTTTCACGCACGGCACGTGCACGGTCAAATACTGGGGCAAGTTCTGTGTAATCACCCATGGTAATGTGGGTTCGCACGTTGAGCAAGGCAGCCATCAGTTCATCGAGTGCCTGCGTTACTTCGGAGTAATTCGCTTCCAGAATTGACGCCCAGAGCGCAAATGGACTGGATGCGATGCGCGTCATGTCCCTGAATCCCCCAGCGGCCAGTTCCAATACGGCCGCATCTACATGGCTGCGACGGGCCACCACGTCCATCAGTGTTGTCGCCACAAGTTGAGGTAGATGGCTGACGCAAGCTGCCACGCGGTCATGCTGTTCGGCATCCATTGCCAAAACCCTCGCACCCGTGGCTTCCACCAACTCCACGAGCATGCCGTAAGCGACTGCATCCGTCTTGTGGCTTGGGCACAGCACATACGTGGCATTCTCGAACAAGAAACCGTCCGCATTACTCAAACCACTCTGCTCGGCACCAGCCATTGGATGTCCACCCACAAAGACATGGTCTGCTCCAAGCTGGCGGGTTGCAGCGGACATGATCGGTACCTTTACCGAGCCGACATCTGTCACAATGGCGCCCGGCTTTAAATGTGGCACTGCATTCGTTAGTACAATTTCCATGGCTGCCAAGGGTACGGCCAGGACTACTACATCGGCTCGCTCCAGAGCTTGTGGCAACGTATGGGCGGTTTCGTCCAGTATGCCCCGGCTTTGTGCGGCTTCAAGAACCTCCGGGCGGTCAAAGCCGGTGATGTGCAGTGACGGGTGGCGCTCCTTCCACGCCAGTGCCAATGAACCACCTATGAGGCCAACGCCAACAATGGCCACGCGCTCAATCATAGACGGTCACCGGTTCGGCCGGCCGGCAATGCAGGCCTATTCGGCTGTGCCCTCCTCTTGGGCCGCCTTGGCTGACGGATCAGGCTCGGGACTTTCAACAGCTCTCTTGGTGATCTCCAGCGTAAGCTCAGCATCAGGGGGGGTGTGCCGGATTAGGATCTGATCGCCATCACCCAGATTCTGGCTCAAAATCGCTTCCGCCATCGGGTCTTCCAAATATCGTTGAAGAGCACGCTTAAGGGGTCGGGCTCCAAACTTGACATCGTATCCCTTCTCCAAGAGGAAATCCTTGGCACTCCGCGTTATATCAATCTCTATGCCGAGCGTCTGCGAGCGTGCCAGAAGCTCTGACGCCAAAAGGTCGATGATCTGGAAGATGTGCTCCTTGTCCAGCGAATGGAAGACAATAACCTCATCCACTCGGTTAAGGAACTCGGGGTTGAACACTCTCTTAAGCGCATCTTCAATCATACTCTTCATGGCCTTGTAGTCAAAGGCTTCCTTACTCTGGGAAAAGCCCATGCCACTGCCCATATTCCGGATGTCCCGCGCTCCAATATTGCTCGTCATGATGATGATGGTGTTCCGGAAATCCACGCGACGACCACTGCCGTCGGTCAGAATGCCATCATCCAGCACTTGGAGCAGAATGTTAAATACATCCGGATGAGCCTTTTCAATTTCGTCAAGCAGGACGACGGAATAGGGTTTCCGACGCACTTTCTCTGTGAGTTGTCCACCTTCGTCAAACCCCACATATCCGGGAGGGGCACCTACAAGTCGACTCACGGAAAACTTTTCCATGTACTCGCTCATGTCAACACGCACGAGCGCGTCTTGCGAGTCAAAGAGATAATTCGTGAGTTCCTTGGCGAGTTCGGTCTTGCCGACTCCAGTCGGTCCCAGGAATATGAATGAGCCGATGGGACGGCTTGGATCCTTGAGTCCGGCCCGGGTGCGCCGGATCGCTTTGGCTAGCTTGGCGATGGGCTCATCTTGACCAATGACGCGCGTCTGAAGTGCCGCCTCCATTTCTAGGAGTTTCCGCTGCTCCGGCTCAGAAATCCGGTCGAGCGGAATGCCCGTCATCATGGCAACGGTTTCGGATATGTCTTCAGGTGTGACATCGTACACCTCGCACTCCGACTTCTGCTGCCACTCCTTCTTGGCCTCTTCCAGCTGTTCCAAGAGCTTCTTCTCCTTGTCCCTCAGCCGGGCGGCCTCTTCAAACTTCTGCTTCTTGACGACATGATTCTTGAGTTCTCGTGTCTCTTCAATCGCCTGTTCAAGCGTCAGTATAATTTCCGGGACGCGAATATTGCCCAGATGCACGCGCGCCCCGGCTTCATCAATCACGTCAATAGCCTTGTCTGGCAGATACCGATCGGTTACATAGCGCTCGGACAGATCTACGGCCAATCGCAGGGCTTCGCCCTGATAGCGCACGTTATGATGTTCTTCGTAGCGATCCCGGATTTTGAACAGGATATCAACGGTCTCTTCGGGTGTAGCCGGATCGACCATGATTTTCTGGAACCGGCGATCGAGGGCGCCGTCTTTCTCCACGTACTGCCGGTATTCGTCCAGCGTAGTGGCGCCGATGCACTGGATTTCGCCCCTGGCCAGTGCCGGCTTGAACATATTGGAGGCATCCAGTGAGCCGGAAGCACCGCCTGCTCCAACAATTGTGTGCACCTCGTCAATAAAGAGAATTACGTCGGCACATTTTTCCAGCTCGTTCATGACGGCCTTCATGCGCTCCTCAAACTGCCCCCTGTACTTGGTACCGGCAACTAGTGCTGCCAAGTCAAGCGTGACAATGCGCTTATCGTATAGCACGCGTGACACCTTGCGCTGAGTGATGCGCATGGCAAGCCCTTCGGCGATGGCTGTCTTGCCGACACCAGGCTCACCAATGAGCACCGGATTGTTTTTCTTGCGTCGGCTCAAAACCTGAGCCACGCGTTCGATTTCACGGTTGCGCCCGATGACCGGATCAAGTTTGCCTTCATCCGCCAGCTTAGTCAAATCCCGTCCAAAATTGTCCAACACCGGGGTCTTGGACTTCTCTTGCGTAGCGGATTGCCGTTCCCGGCCGCTGCCACGGGGCTTTTCCTCGCCTCCTTTGCGGGAAGGCGGGGATGGCCTTCCGCCCAAGATCACATCCAGCTCGGCCCGGCTGGTGTCATATGTGATCGAGTACCCGGACTGAAGAATCTGTGCAGCAATGTTTTCATCATCGCGCAGCAGGCTGAGCAAGAGGTGCTCGGTCCCGATCACGGAACTCTTGTAGAGCTTAGCCTCGAGATAGGTGATCTTAAGGACCTTCTCGGCCTGTTTCGTGAGCGGAATATTCCCGACCGTAAGAGTACCCCCGGAAGGACGCACGGTGTCTTCAATATCTTTCTTGAGCCTGTGCAGGTCACATCCCAGATTCCGTAAGACGCGGACCGCGACGCCTTCGCCCTCACGAAGGATGCCGAGCAGCAGATGCTCGGTTCCAATATAGTCGTGACCCAGTCGGATTGCCTCGTCCCGACTGTACGATATCACGTCACGTACCCGGTTCGAAAAATTGCTCTCCATGACGCGCAAGTTTTAGGCTGCAAAGCTGGAACCACATCCGCACGTTTGCGTGGCGTTCGGATTATCAAACACAAATCCCCGCGCGTCGAGCCCTTCGTGATAATCGATGGTTGTACCCATCAGATATAACCCTTGGCGTTTGTCTATATACAAAACAACTCCGCCGGTATCAAAAGTGAGGTCGTGTTCACGCTGCTTGTCAAAGCCAAGGATGTAGCTCATGCCACTGCATCCCCCGCCACGAACACCAACGCGCAGGCCGTATCCATCGGGAATAGGTTGCGTTTCCAAGATCTTCTGAACCTCTTTCGAGGCCCGATGACTCAACTGGACTGGCGACGGAGCCGATTCCATTCAACTGCAACAGACGAACTTCCATTCATGCTACACGAGCCACAAACGCCTGTTCCAAGTGTATCAGCTCATTATTTGTTTTTCCAAGTGCCGCATGAGCACGCGCGTTATGAGTTGCACGGTAAGCCCCAAGGCCGTTTCGTCAAGGTCAAAACAGGAATGGTGCAGTGGATAGGCCGTTGATTCCCCGCTGCGCGTACCTACGCGTACCAGCATGCCGGGCACAAGCTGGAGATAACAGGCAAAGTCCTCCGAACCCATACTCGGCACACAAATATCTACGCGTGCCTGCGTTCCGAATAGACTGGTCACGCACGAGTGTACATTCTTCCGCAGGCGTGCATCATTAATCACAGGGGGTAAGCCGCCAACTCGCACAAGATCTATAGACACGTCGTGCAGTTCTGCAAATTGGGTGGCGGCACGCCGCATGTACGCGTTCAAAAGCTTGCGGTCCGCTTCATTCAATGTGCGCAGCGTGCCCTCAAATTCGACCGCATTTGGAATAACATTGTGAGTACGTCCACCGCTAATCCTGCAGATGGTCAGCACAGCGGCATTGCGGGCGTCCGTAATGCGGCCGACATACTGGTAGAACTGGTTCAAAAGCTGTGTGGCAATCCAGATTGTATCTCGCGCTTGGTGCGGACGTGCAGAATGGCCCGTTCCCGGGGAAGAAACACGTACTCGCAGTCGATCTGTCGCTGCTGTTACCTGACCTTCCGGTACGCCAAATTGTCCGGTATCCAGTGTAGGATCTACGTGAACACAATAGATTGCCTCCAGCGGATCGCACACACCGGCCTCGATCATGGGGATCGACCCACTCGGATCACCTTCCTCATTGGGCTGAAACAGTACGCGGACGGTGCCATGTATCCGTGCTCGTTGCGCGTGCAGCATAAGTGCAATGCCCAAGGCGATTGACGTGTGAGCATCATGCCCGCAGCCATGCGCGGCACCTGTGTTTTGCGAGGCGTACGAAACGCGTTTCGCGTCAGAGAGCTTCAGCGCATCCATGTCGCACCGATAGCCAATGTGTGGCCCGGGAGAATCTCCCTTGATATCTACGTAAAGACCCGTTTTGGCAACAGGGCCGATCACCTGTAATCCATGGCTTTCGAGGTGGGTCCGCACCAAGTGGCTCGTGGCATGCTCCTGAAAGCCCACTTCGGGATAGCGATGCAAATGCCGCCGCACGGAACTCAGATAGCTCAGAAACTTCACCGGCAGCGCACTTGGCTGCCCGTTTCGGTCCGCATCAGTAAAAACATACGCCGGAGGCGCCTCCGTAAATGCTTGCATCCAGATTTGCGCGGTGAATGCTTGGAATCATCCAGCAGATAACATAATAACCCAGCAAATATACGATGGAACAGTGCAGATTAACGAATGCATCGCATGACTCGGCCGCGTATGCCAAGGCACATCATCGTTAATTATAGCGGTGATCCTTAGCAGGAATCGCCGGGAAAACAGCGGTAACTGACGTGATCGAAAAGTGCGGATAGGCCACATTCATTGTGGATTCCGACCCGCAGGGCACTACGCTCACCTGTCAATCCACGCTTATGACAGAAGTGGGCAGCAGCTCCACAATCGTCGTTCCATCTTCCGGATCATATTCGCCTCGCAAAAGAAGGCGCGAACTGCCGAGATCCGCTTCCGCTATAGTCTGATTTCTTTGCCCAAAGAGATACGTAACCAGCACGGTACCATCGCGGGCATCAATTAGGTCGGTCTTGGACCCATCAATATGGGAAGTCAATGATACCGCCAGCAAGGTGTCGTTGACCGTGGTAATACCTGTTATCCAATCCCACGATTCCCACCATTCAACAAACGCGCTACTTAATTTTGTCTTTCGGCTGCATGCTGTTTAACGGCCGGTAATGCGGCGCCACGATAGCTAGTGAATCCAAGAGAACTCCTTCGTGATCGTAATGATAGACGGTGTATTCCTGACACTGGACACACCAAAACGTCTGGGCATTCCCACCTTGATCACATTGGACATACGTCATGCCACTCGCTTCATATCTTTTGGCTTTGTCCGAAAGCCAAAGAAAATCTCGCAGCAGGATCCCGTCCGTGGTGTAGAGGTGGGCCATCGTGCCCGTGTAGAAGGGCTCTTTGCCTGAGCGAAGGCCGGTGATAACCAGAAGGGAATCGTTGAGAAACTTGATGTTGCCGCCAATGTGAGTGATCCCCGCGGCAACGAAGGAGGACAGATAGGTCCCGGTGGTATCAAAGAGGCTAACTTTTCCCGATTCTTCGCTCACAACGAGTCGGTCTCCCCGAATATCTAAGTTTGAGGGACTCCAGAACTCGCCAGGCCCGTGGCCCTCCCGCCCAATAGTACGAACCAAAGCGCCGCGATCCGTGAACACCAGTACCTGCTTTTTCTTTGTGTCAACGGTATATAGCCGGTTACCACTAAGCAGATATCCATCCCGTGACGGGTTCAGAAGTTCGGGCAATCTGACTTGCTCACTTCCGACGAAAGGAAAAGGCTCCGCCACCTGTGAGTTGTCCCCGGAGGTGCACGCGGCAACCAACAGTAGGCCAGCTGCCGCAATCGTCCCAATTGGGCGTATGATCGGAGAGACGCAACCCATGCCAACGAAGTATTTGAACCATGCCCTGTATCTTGAAAGAGGTGCAGGGGGTGTGGGTCGCATAGTGGTCCAAGATGCTATGATATCTGCTAGAGATCGAGAGTTCTCGGCTGAAGCAGGCTTACACAAGCGCAAAGGAGTTACTCATTAGCTGCTGTGAAGATCGGGAGATCCCCACGCCCTTTTTGCCCGGCCGAACCGATGTTATTGGCTCCGGTCCGGTGCCCTAACCCATCGAGCCGAAGTCTTCATTGCCTTGCGTGGGGTGGTCCGGGAAGACACAAACTGGGAAGCTGCTCCCGGTCCCAATTGCCTGCTACTACTGTTCCGGCTTGGGGAACTGCGCGCACAACCAGGCTCCCCAGACATTAACGTGCCGCCGGTTACGGTATACGCGCCCAAAGTCCACGGCCATCGATTGCGGGAAAGCTGTAGTGTCTACTTCACCACCCCAGTTACCGCCAACCGCGACATTCAGGATCAGCGAAAACGATTTGTCAAATGGCCAGGCGTCCGTGCCAAGATGTTCGTTCGCATACACAAGAATTGGACGCTCATTCACGAAGGTCCGGATCGTGTCCGCACTTCAATTCAAGCATATACTTAATTTGTGAAAGGGCGTAGTGGCATCGGCTACCGTTACGGCGCCAGTCTTTTGCGTGCCGGCCTGCCAATTGTACATGCGGGAATGTGCTGAAGAGTGGATGCGCTCCGCGTCGTGTCCCACAGGTTCCATGACATCTATTTCGTCCACCTCAGGCCCTCCACCCATTTCAAAATACCAGTCGGACGGCATCATCCATAGGGCGCCCCAAGTGCCAAGGCGGCTGGTACTCGGGCCCGAATGTCCAGACGGCCATATTGCCAGTCGCCTTTTTCGCGCGTAATTAGGCAGGCCGAGGTAAAGTTGCGCTCCTCAAGGATTTATGACGGGAAGTAATGTGCAGTTTCCACCACGTACTTCCGCGTTTTCCCGATGACGGGACGTATGGTACTGTAGTTCCTGATTACCCCATCCGTGGCCGCCTATCGCATATCCCCATTTGGTGGAACCCGGTAGCTCCTCATACTCGAACTCATCGGACCACACCGGTTTCCAAGACGACGACCGGGATGTGCACCCGAGCAGCCAGACCAAGGCTGCGCAAACAAGGATTACCCGCATTGTGACGCCTAATTGCAGGGATGAAGAGCTACCTCGATATTCTTCACGTCTCCGGTTCGGTTGAACAGGGCCCTGCTTTCGTTGCGTGTAAGGACAAGCTCTTGGCGTTCCTGAGTGCGGTTCGGGCCCAACTTGACGCGCAAACGCGGCTCTTCGGCACGGACGTAAACAATGGGCACTTGGCAATATGTAAACCCAAGCTGCCCACTGGCCAGCTTTAGAGACTCCTTTTCGCCGCGGAGATTGAAATATTCAAAACTAGCCGGCTCAATCAAAAAATCCCGCTTACGCAGCAGCGAGGCGCTAAACGTAATCCGCCCCTCCCTGACGCGCACCCCCAACTCGCCCCAACGCAGCAGCAAATCTTCCTTGACCAATCCGGTGAGGCCTGGTTGTTGGGCGCCCTTGTTTTTGGGTGAATGTGAATATGGGTCCTGGGGGAAGGCTCCATACGTCTGAGGGGACTTGAGGTAGGCGGATGATTTTCTGATTCCGAAGTAATGCTTGGCGAGGGTGGCTATCGTGACTTCCTCCACCTCATCGTCTACGGCTTGCCAAAAGGTGCGCTGCACGGCCAAGAGCAGCTTGGACACCATGTGCCAGTAAATGCAGCCCAATCCCTCGTATTTGAAGAAGTACTGAGCGCGGCCGTTATAAATGTTCTGCCGGTACAGCCCACGGTAGATCTCCAAGATACGCTCACGGTCGCGTTCCACAGCTTTTGCATATCCATCGTTGGCAAGTTCGTCCAACTGGGCTAGGAGATGTTTTTCGTTTACCAAAGCGGCGTTGAAATAGTATTCGCCCGTATCTGCCCGACTCATTAGCCGATCATCCTTTTTGGCGAGCAGCCTGCGTGCCAGAGAGCAACGGGCCACGTCATTCGCCTTGATGCAATGCTTCTCAACAAAACTCTGTGTGCGCCGGTCAGGGTAAAGCAGGTAGCCGATTGGGGAATTCAGCCCTTTCCCGGGCATATTCGAAAGCAGCGTTGCTGCACTTCCGGCAGTTAGCAGTCCGGATTCAAGCGCGGCAACTTGTCCTTCGAGCATGGCCACATTAGGCTCAATACCCATGGCCTCGTCGCCGCGGGGACGAAGCCAATTGTATGAATAGTACAAGCCGTCTTTCCGCTGCGAGGCGTGCAGGGTAGGGGCAATCGATTCCCGCGCCTGTTCTAAAAAATGCGCCAAATCATGCAGACGCATTTCAATGGTGTGACCGCTCAGTCCGTAAGCGTAGAGTTGCTCCCGGTACGCGCTGCCTGCGTTTCCGAGGGCGTCCATTACTACTTTGCGCTTGACATCATCTGTGAGCGCGGTGTCTGTGTCCGGCTCTTTGAGAGCGCGGGCAAGGGAATTGATCCAGCCTGCGATCTCTTCAGAAATTGCTATTGCCTCGTTGTTACAGCGTTCAAATATCTCTCGAATTACCTGCAGGTAGCGGTGCAGATGCTGCAGCGTGACCGTGGAGCAACTCCAGCCCGGCAATCCGTTTTGGGCGTCATTCCATTCTGGTCTCTGGGTGTTTAGCCAGATACCGGCGCCCGGAACAAAGCTGGTCAGCTTTGCGAGGGCAGGTACAAGGAGCTTTTCGGCCAGCGTCACCAGCACGACATCTTCGTTTTCGTCCAATAGCAGTCGGCCATCGGCTCCCATATTTTTCACGCGCTGCGCGATAGCTTCGTGCAGCGCCGTATCAAACGAAATAGACTGGTGTGGGTCGTCCAGTAATTGCGGATAGGGCCGAATGCGGTAGGGAATATTCCCGTAACTGAAGCAGCGTGAGCTTAGCAGTTGCTCCAGTGCGGCAGGGTCATGGGCATAGGACTGCTCCAACAGCCGAAGCAGATAGACAATCTGATGATCTCCCCAATACCCGATGTTGGACCAGGGATCGCTTGGATCTGGCACCTCCCAGTCGATACCAAAACGGCCGATGCGGTACGGATTATGCCCGTCTGCAGTCGAGGCGTTGACGAAGGTTGCGATCATGCCGGGAATCAGCGCCGGGAAAGCGCAGGACAGCGCTTCCCAATTCTGGAACAGGTCGCGCCAGTTGCCTGAATAATTCAGTCGCACCTGTCCGTTAGCATCGTGCGTTTCTATAAGAAACTCATTCCAAGGACGGCTGGGATCACCATGACGGCGGCCAAATCCTAACGGCAAGTATTCCAACAGCAAACGCTCCAGCTGGGGATCTTCGGTCTCGGGCAGGCTGTGCAGGAGTGTTTTTGGAGGCAAGTTTCGCCAGTACGGTGAAACTACCAGAGCCTGATTGCGCTGGCCCACGAAGTGCCGCAGGTCTTCCTTTCGGACCACGTAATTGTCAACTGGAATGCCGCCACGCAATACGTTGAAGAGCGCATTGTGATAGTGACGCAATGTAAGCACGCGCGGCCGCACGCACTGGAATCCGTCCGCACTGCCCACTAATCGGCGAAGGCTGCGTCGGCCTTCACGTTCGTCTATCTTGAGATTCTTCCAGAGCGTTGCGCGATCCTGTACTCCTTTAAACAGGTGCGCAATCTGTCCTATATCTTGATCCACATCGGCTACAAGCGTCCACTCCACACTGCGCTGTCGCGGCAGGGTCCAATGGAATTCCACAAAGTAGGACCCACGCTCACCCCGCAATTTGTGCTCGCTCTTGAGCCTATGTCCATGCCGAAACTGACTCAGCTGATGTGAGGACAGCAAGACGGCCTTGGGGGTAACTGATGCTCGGGGCGGGGGCCCCAAGGTCCAGACGGCTGTGGCCAGCATGGCCTCTGCGGGTTCCGGACGGTCATGAATGAGGGAATTCAGCGAATAAAGGCCAATGCCGCGCGCCAACTCACTGACCTTGTAGGCATCGACAAGCGTGCTCCGCTCATTCTGCATCCTTGCCGGAATTCCAGACGGCAGGATGTTCTGGAACCCGTCCAGCACGCGGACACGGATCGGATATTTCCAGAGGCTTTCCAGCCGCGCATGCCGCACAAAGCCGTACCGAGACGACAGCTGCCAATAGTAGAGAAAGCGCAAGCTAAGATCATGGTTGACTTCCTCGAACATGAGTTTGTCGCCACTTGCATTTTTGTACAGATTGCGCTGCACATCATAGATGCTGTTGAGTGTCTCAGCAAAGGGCTCCCACAACAGGGATTGATACTGCCTTTCAACCAGAATAATCGTTTTAGGGCCGGTGTGCGGTGCTGCATCATGCAGCTTATCATCGGTCACATACGGGAAGAGTGCGTGATCGGCACTTTTCCGGCCACACGTAAGCGCTCCAACACTCGAGACAAACATCCAGTGATCACTTGCACTTGGCAGCGTGATCAGAAATGGTAGTAGCTGATCATAATTGGTTATGCAATACCACAGGTCGCCGAATTGCTCAGTTAGAGAGCCTGTTACGGGGCCAGCTATCTGCTTGAGGGCGGTCTTGCTAACCCAGACCCCCTTGTGTTCACCGGGGGGCGACGAAGTAGGGGATGTTGGCATGGGCCGCGTTTCCTTTGCCATCGGTCAAATAAACAAAGAGTCGATAGGGCCCCGGCTCGGCTGGGGCGGTCATGTTGATTGCATTTGCGTCCTCCGGATCAACAAGTCCGGTAAGGGCTTCCGGCACTGCTTCGTCATCGCCACCATGCCCAACCTCTACGGCCTCCGGCAAGACCTCCCACCTGTAGTGCAGTGTGTCCCCGTCTGGATCATAGCTTCGGACCCTCGCCAGTACAATGCTGCCCGGCACAAGCGTGATGCCGCCACTGGCAGAGTCTCCATTCAGTGTGAGCTGCATTATGGCCGGTGCCTGATTATCGGGCCAACGGCCATTCCAAATGTGATGCATTACATCCACGGCGGCAGTCTTTTCGCCGTCTGGCAAAAACATACCATACCATGTCGGTGTGCGCTCCTGTTTTTGGCCCCACAGGAATACATATGAACCCACACATTGCACCGTGTCCGCGGCAATGGCCGTGCGGTAGCGGGCGTCGTAGTAGTTGGCTTTGACGGTGCTGTTGTTTTCGATGGGAGCGCCCCATGGAGTTAAGGGTACCTCCCAGTGGCCCGTTGCACCCCACTCGGTGACCACGTATGGGCCATCCCAGCCCGTTTCCTTAATGTACCGGGGGAGATTGACAATGTCCGCGTACATCTGAATGCCAAGCAGATCCAAGTCCGGCGCACGGGTATTGATTTCTTGAACAAGGTCAGTACTGATCCCGGCCAGCATGGTCGTAGCGGGATGATTACCATCCACTTCGTGAATCATTTTGGCAATGTCATTGACCGCATCCCAAACGCGCGGGTTGGTGCTGCCAAGATTGAGTTCGTTACCAATCCCCCACATAAGTAGAGCCGGATGGTCCTTGTACAGTAGCACTTCTTCCCGAACAGCGGCTAGTTGGGCAGCAATGGCTTCCACGTCGTCGTAGTCGAAGCCGAAAACGCCCCGGCCTTCGCCTTCGCGCTCGCGGGCGATCTCAAGACCCATCGTTACCATAAGTCCGTTGGCGTGGGCCCGGTCCAGGATTTCTATCCCGGTATCGCGCCCGTTGTCTGTGCGCCATGTCCGGAAAGAATTCGCGCCATGTTGGGCCAAACGGGCAATATCGCCGAATTCCAGCCCGGCTCCGTGTATATAGAAAGGTTCACCATCCTTGTATAGCAGGTAACGTCCGTTCACCTGGCGTACCTCGACCTTTGCCGGTCCGGAAGACGGCTGGCATCCGATATGGAGAAGTCCGCTACAGATCAAGAATGCAAATACCGGAGCACGGGAGGTTCTGTAGTTCATGGGCCAGTCAGGTTGGAGATCGTGCAAGCTTGGCCTCGAGCTCTTCGAGAGATTTACCTTTAGTCTCAGGAAGTACGACAATTACAAATGCAAGGCCGAGGGCTGCAAAAACGCCGTAGATAAGAAACGTTACCGCGCTGCCAAAATTGGCCAACTCCCACGGAAAGACCAGTTGGACTGAAAAGCTAACTGCAGAGTTGATCAGTCCTACGAAGGAGATGGCTATCGCGCGAACACGGTTCGGGAAAACTTCAGAAAAGAGCACCCACATCACTGGCCCGGCGCTCACAGCGAACGCGGCCACAAATCCGAGAATGCCCATCAGTATGAGGGCTGGATTCATGTTGATAGCAGCGGCAATGAGCTCGGATTCATACTCGCGTGCCGTAGCTGCTCCCAAAGCGCCTTCAAGGGCTCGCTTGAAGGCGACATCGGATGCAAAAGGCATATCGACCAATGCGGCGAGCGATTCAGGTGAAATCGCCGCCGGCAGCATTGCTTCAGGGCTCAGCGTATACGTGGCTGATGAGAAGCCGAAGGCCAGCACGCACATAGCCAGGGTAATGCCGGAAAGGCCCACGATAAGGAGGGGCTTGCGGCCCAGGCGATCCACGAGCAAGATGGCAACCACCGTAAAGATCAGATTAGTGAGCCCCACCAGTATGGCCTGCACAAAGGAAGCGTCCGTTCCGATACCTGACTGCTCGAATATCATGGGGGCATAGAAAAATACTGCGTTGATGCCCGTGATCTGCTGAACGATGGCGATGACGACCCCGATGATAAGCACCAGACGAAGTGCTGGTGCGAACAGGGCCTTGACGTGCACTTTTTCCTTTGTGCTGTTGGCGGCGAGACTCGTTTGCACCTCGGCCAGATCATGCTTTGCCGCTACGGCGCCACTGGCGCGCGTCATGATGGCCAGCCCCTCTTCCATGCGGCCTTTCATCACCAGCCAGCGTGGGCTTTCTGGCACAGCAAAGAGTGCCGCGAAGTAGAGCACGGCCGGCAAAGTTTCAAGTCCCAGCATCCAGCGCCAGCTGTGCGGACCAAACATGAGTGCCTGTGCCCATGCACTTGTACTGCCTCCGAGTCTGAGCACTAGGTAGTTCGTGAAGAAGGCCACGGAAATGCCCAGCACGATATTGAGCTGATTGAAGGACACCATGCGGCCCCGAACTGCGGGCGGAGAGATCTCCGCGATGTACATGGGGGCGATGATGAGCGACGCACCGACGCCCAGCCCCCCGATCATGCGTGCGATAACCAGCAGCAGGAAACTGGGGGCGAGGGCAGAGCCAATTGCCGAAACTGCGTACAGGATCGCAGCCCCGTACAGTATGGTGCGTCGCCCGAACGCGTCACTGAGCGGCCCCGCCACCATCATGGCGAGTGTGGACGTAAGAGTCAGGCTGCTTACGGCCCAACCCAACTGGATCTTGCTGAGCGCGAACTCGGTTTCGATAAAGCCGACTACGCCCGATATCACGGACGCATCAAAGCCCATCAGAAAACCTCCCAAGGCCACAATGAGGGCGGTTCGGGCTACGTAATAGGACTGAGTCATATGCGGGTAGGCAAGGCGAAAATTCGCTTTGCGTCAGATCACGAGATGGTGTGCAATCAGAAGGGTATCACATGCGGGGCGACATTGGGGAGATAGGTCCTGCGCCCTAACCTAAGGCCTGCAGGCCCGAATACGCAACCGAGGTGTGAACTGGGTGGTGTAGTAAACATAATGGTTGTTATACTGACGTGGCGGCCAATGCCTGCCGGGCTCGGTTAGCCTTTTCAAGAATCTCATCCGCGGCTTTGTCCAGACTAGGGGCCGGGGGCTCGTTGCAGGTTTGAATATAGTCCCTGAGGCACCGTTCGACCCGGTTCTGCCAT
>JAAXGT010000095.1 GCA_012271205.1 Rhodothermales bacterium | reverse complement strand
GCGTGGGCACTATGGCGTGTACCACAGGGCAAAAAATACCTGAACCGTTACGTGGCGGAGTTTGCGGGCCGCCACAATGCGCGGGAGCTGGATACAGAAGTGCAGATGGGGCTGCTCATGCGTGGCGGCAGGAAAGCAGCTACGGTATAGCGACCTGGCAGGGTAACTCCGCAGTCAGACCCCTTGTGTTACGGCGATTGTCTGGGCCGGATGCAGCGTAGGGACGCTGCATCCGCAGGTTTCCTGCATCTGGCTTCGCTGTTCAATTCAAATGCCAGCTGCTGCGTCCTGTTATTCTACCCCCGAATCCGCCCCATACCGTGCCCTTCAGAAGCCTTGGGCTATAACGCGCTTGCCTGGATTCGCACCGACACGTGCTAAGCTGCAAACCAGAACCCAACCCTGCTTACAGCGCTAGATTCCGTGTTAGTTTGGCATGTAATTCCCAAATGAAGCTCGAATCCCGGGGCCAGTGGATGGCCTTCGGATTTGCGGTTCTCGTTCTCTCTTTTGGCATGGTTCCCCTGTACTTTGACAAGCCTCTTTGGAGCCTTGCGGCCATGATTGGTGTGTTGACACAGATCATCGCCGTCTTCATCTCGTCAAGACACGGGCTTCTCGCATGGGTCGGCCTCGCTCTGATACCAACTTCTGTTGTCGAACTTCCAGCTGCTCCCGAGTAGTGTCGCAATGCCGACAAACGCCCAGAAGTTGGTCTCTGTCAGCGAGTCCACAGCATACCGGACAATAGCGAGCACCAGGGCACTTCCTCGAACCGACGCCGATAAAGCTCACATCTTCTTGCGGGGTCCTGTTGCTTCCCTGCACCGCAAAAACCGATCGCAATACAATTGGGACTTGCTCTTGAAACTTTCCAAGAACAACCGGGTTATAGCTACACAGGGTATGAGCCTTCGGGCCTGCTGGATTTTCACACTTTAAAATTAAAAGTATGAGTTGGGTTATGAATCACCTTATCTCTCTAGAGTCCCTGCTTCGGGGCTGCGCTGATGATGCTTTTGACGACGGCATCCGAATCGATACGAAGCTTGTCCCACTGGCAGGTCCCGGTGGGCCCGTCAAGCCTGCTGTTTATGAGGGCGGGGTCTATCAGGAGGATAAACGATGGGCCACCCCTGATGACAGTGAAGCGACACCGGTAATCGTTGTCGATAACACACCATCTCAGGCCAATCGATTGGAAGACGCTTTGCGCCGCCACGCCCAGTCGATTGGCATACCAGAGCTTGTTCTCGATTTGTCTGACATGACGCATTTGCCCGCACACCTGCCTCGTCGCCTGTCGAGCCTGCAGTTTCCGCATCGAAATGCTGACGCGTATTTGAGGGACTCAATGCTGGGCGACACGGACTTCATCAAGACCTCTATGGGTCAAGACATTTTCGGTGCTACCGCAGCCACCTGTGGGCCGTTAGTGGCTTGGTTTCCTCAAGCGTTGCTATATGGGTTCTGGCAATCTCACCTTGGCAAGAAGCGTCATAACAGCAAGCACGCTCGGGCCTGGGTATCAGAGATCGTGGGTTGGCACCCTGCAACAATAGATACCCACATGTTTGGATTGAAGGGAGATGCACTAAATCTGAACATTGACGAAGGCGTAAGCGTGAATTTGGTTGACCAAATGAAGTGGAATACCGGCAGCGCTGGCAAGGTTAAGGGTGGCAAGAGCAAGAAGCTCTCCGATATTGGTCACGGTCAGATCCCATTCATGACCAAGAACACCGCAGCCGCAGCTGCCGTCTCATTCGCGCGCGTGACACAGCGGGCAACTGTGTCGTTCGCTCAGCTCCGCCGCGTCAGCCTCGGTACAAACAACCCAGAGGCAGATGCTGCCGTACGAGCCCTGCTTGTAGCACTCGGTCTGCACGCTCACCAACTCGCGTTTGGCCGAGGGTTCGCGCTGCGCTCCGGGGCTGAACTTCGGCCCGAAGAGACTGCTGCCACATGGCTCAGTAGCAATGCAGACGAGAATATCGACCTTGGTGGTGCTAATCATACACTTTCGTTACTGCAGTCCGCGAAAGAGCATGCCAAGAGACACAGCGTGCCTTTGGATGGCTGGGATAGGTCACCAACGACTCTCACTCCAAGGGGTAATCTCCGAAAAGCAATTCTGAAAACTTGGCCTGAATTCCCTGGATCTGCAGATTGATGCTGGCAATTTCGATTGAGCTCCTGCATGGTACATTTCGTGGCGACCCTGATGGAACTGCAAACACAGGTCGCCTGACACGTGGTGAATGGCCACCTTCGCCTGCGCGCCTTTTCGCCGCGTTTGTTGCGGCAGACGGGACACGCGGGCAATGTCGGGTTACCGATGGCACAGAGCTCACGTGGTTTGAAAAGCTGCCTCCACCGGAGATTCGCGCACATCCGAGACCTTGTCACCAATCTCTCTTGTCTCGATACGTTGTCGAGCACACGGGTAGTCCATCCAAATCGCACCATCTTGAGTACGTCAGTAGGAAGGGTGTTCTGATCCGCCCGGGCGTGCGAGTGTCGCCACGCCATCCTGATATTCACTATGTCTGGAACGTGGAGACACCAGCGCCTTCTCTTGTTGATGCGCTTAGGCGACGCGCTGCACGAATCGGTTATCTGGGATGCGCAGACTCGCCGGTCCGCGTGCGTGTCTTGACAGAGTTGCCCCAGACAAAGTATCCTTACGACGCGTTCATTCCCGACAAGCAGGGTGATACGGTAATCAACGTCGCAAAAACGGGTGATTTGGAGCTTCTTGACTGGATTTATGACCAATGGACCACACGCGGTGCCTCAATGGCCCGGAAGCAGTTTCCGGTGCATAGAGAATGGTACCGTAGTCCAGGTTCGGCAGAAGTTGTGGACAACGGCAGAGTAGTCATCTGGCTACGCTTAAGAACAGCCGTTTCGGGGCGTCGGATCACTGTGGTGACTCAGCTATTCAAGAATGCTGTACTGAGCAGGCACCAAGAGATACATGGAGAGCCCCCAGCCGTGCTGCATGGCCATGGACTCACCGAAAAGGGGTACGATCTGGCCCGATACTTGGCCCTTCCTGATGTAGGATTCCCACGATCACGCGGACGTATTCACGGATTAGCGTTGTGGATGCTTCCGGGATGCGACGAAGAGGTGTACCAGATGGCTGACGATGCCGCGAGAGAAGTAAGGGAGTTAAGAGGGTATGGCGTTCACGTTGAGGTTGTGCCTTGGGACGGTGGGTCACGACCTCGGGCGACACATCCGGGGCGCTGGCTTAAGCCAGCGCAAGGCTGGGTAACAGCGTTTCCAGCTATCCACGAGCGCAGGCGCAAACTAGACCTTAACGAAGTTACGCGCTGGTGTAAACATGCCGGTCTTCCTGCGCCTGTTGCCGTCCGTTCAGCCCGGACACCTTTGGTTTCTGGCGCACTCGATTTGATGCCCGTGGAGGTAAATCGCCCGAATCGTCCTCGTCTGCCTTATTCGCATGTCGAGCTTAGGTTTTCTGAAGCTGTAGAAGGCCCAGTCGTGATCGGCTCCGGGCGGCAGCGCGGCTTTGGGCTTTGTGTGCAAGTGAGCAGCTGACAAAGTGGGGCAGACAGTAACGATGAAGCCAACGACTGACAGAGGAGCTGCCTCCATGCCTACTTTTGCCCATTTTTACCGGGCGGTCAATCGCAGAGATCCGTTTCCGTGGCAACAGCGGTTGGCAGAACAAGTTGCATCGTCTGGGCAATGGCCAGAAGAAGTCGGTGTACCCACTGGCTTGGGCAAGACGGCCTGCTTGGACATTGCTGTCTGGTGGCTTGCGTTGCAAGCGGACTGTGAGCCCGCGCTCCGCGTTGCACCTACCCGAATCTACTGGGTCGTTAATCGACGGTTGCTGGTAGATTCAACAGCCGACCACGCAGAATCGGTCGCAGCTCTGCTCCAGGATCCCAGCAGAGCAGGTCTTACCGGCGATGAGAAGGACATCATTGCAAACGCTGCCGTGCGCTTGCGCTCGCTGTCTGCCGACCCCGATGCGCCTCCACTTGAAGTAATCCGCTTACGTGGCGGCGTAGCATCTCGCACGCCGAGGGACCCTTCACAGCCTGCAGTAGTGCTATGTACGCTGCCAATGTTCGGCTCCCGGCTGCTTTTCCGAGGCTTTGGCTCGGGGCAGCGCATGCGTGCAGTGGATGCAGCGATGGCAGGAATTGACAGCTTGGTCCTTGTGGACGAGGCTCACCTGGCTCCGCATCTGATTACATTGATTAGTGCACTACCGGCATGCTACCCCGACGCGCTTCCTATCCCCAATGTAACTAGGTCAAGGCCAAGAGTGGTAGCGTTGACGGCAACCGGTAATGTCGGCGCCGATGCGCGATTCACGCTTGATGACAGCGATGCAGCACATGCCATTGTGCGTACTCGACTCAATGCCCGAAAATCCTTGGAGTTGCGAGTGGATGCCGGAGACAGCGCCAAAGCTCTCGCTGAGGCGGCGCTTGACATGATTCGCAGTGCGCCAAAGCCAACGACATGTTTGGTGTTTGCCAATACTCCAAAGGTGGCGCGATCTACCTTCGGTTTCTTGAAGAAGGACATTTCGATTGACAAGGCCAGTGTGTTATTGCTCACTGGGCTTTCTCGCGAGCGTGAAGCAGCGCGGGTACGTGCAAAGGTCCTCGACGGCATGGGCGTATCGCGAAGCGCGACAGTCCCGCGCCAACGCCATCTCATCGTCGTAGCAACTCAGACACTTGAGGTGGGTGCAGATATTGATGCCGAATTCCTGGCGACTGAAGCCTGCGGAGTCCGGGCGCTTACGCAGCGACTGGGGCGATTGAATCGGCTTGGGCGGTACGGACAGTCGCATGCCATCTATGTTCACCTGCCGCCTCCCAAGCGGTCAAGCAAGAGTCCGACAAAGAATTCCAAGGATGATTTTTGGCCTGTTTATGGCACTGAGCCTGGATATGTACTTGAAAGGTTGCAGCAAGCTACGAACAGCAGTGGTGTTGTGGACCTATCCCCAGGACGTGTCGCTCAAGTGCTGGGGGAGCCAAAAGACAGCCCAGGCCGAGCGCCGGAGGTGTTGCGAGGGATCCTGTGGGAGTGGATTAAGACATCCATTCGGCCAGCCGGCCAGGCTCCTGTTGAACCGTACTTTAGCGGGATCACAGGAGCGCAGCGCAGGATATCCCTAATCTGGCGTGCTCATGTACCAAACACTGGTGAGCGTTTGTGGCCGCGATGCACGGATAAGGAAGCGATAGATGTTCGTATTGGAGAGGTTCGGAGCGCCTTAAATGAGCAGGAAGCCAAACTCTGCAAGCTACAGCCAGACGGTGTTACCGTAGAATCAGTCACGCCCGGAAACCTGCGGACTGGCAACAAAATCATACTGCCTATCGATTGCGGCCTGCTTGACGAATTCGGATGGAATCCGGACGCATCCGGACCTGTGATGGATGTCTCCCTTTTGCATCGCGGGCTACCGCTCAGTACGAAAGCCATTGAACGTCTCTGCGGCCTTAATCTAGCATTAGCAATAAACAAGGCATTGCAGACCGACAGGGATGAAGACTTTGATCAGCGTGAGCAAGCGGAGGCGGTGGGAGAGATTTTGAGGGCAGTTCAGTCTGTGGAAGCGCCCTCCGGCTGGGACGATGATGAGTGGGCCGACTTTACGTCCTCGTTGAGTTCAGAAGCTGTGCACCCGCGCAACCAAGTTCCTCGTTTAAAGATCGAGAAGCCTGTGCCTGAACCAGTAAGCAGTGACTTCGATGAGACATCACTCGCGATTGGTGGCGCAGCTGCAACATTAGAAAGCCACGGTTGTGATGTAGGAGTCCGAGCACAAGGTATTGCGCGGTGCTTGGGCCTAGAGCCCATTGTGACGGACGTGATCAAGGAGGCTGGAACGTTTCATGATATCGGTAAGGCCGACAGGCGTTTCCAGCGGTGGCTTGATCCGCGTGGACGGTCAGGGTCACTTTTGGCTAAGTCAAACGTGCCACACCATCTATGGGAGTCAAGGCGGGGTCGTGCTGGTTGGTCTCGTGGTGGCAGACACGAGGCGCTTTCGGCGCGCTTAGCACAGGCTTGGCTTGACGAAAACCCGGACTGGTATGATTCTGCGTGCCGCGATTTACTGCTTCATTTAGTGATCAGCCATCATGGCAAAGGACGTCCGCTTGTACAACCTGTTCGTGATGGCACAGTGGGAACCGTGTCAGCAGAGATCTACGGGGTAAAAATCACCGTGCGAGCCGACCTCCAGATAATCGACTGGAATCAGCCAGCTCGCTTCCGGCGCCTCAACGAGAGATTTGGTCCGTGGGGGCTGGCACTACTTGAATCCATTGTGATACGAGCAGATCATGCCACTTCCGGTGCCACCTAAGACATAAATCTGTACGATGCCTCAAGTAGAATGTCCCGGTCTGAAGGCTTCCTGGATCAACGATTGGCTTGCGGCGGTTGGGATCACAGTGCTGGATGCTCGACTGCGACTGCACTGGACAGAGGATGCTGAGCCTATAGCAGTGCTTTCAGCGGATGATGGTGATCCTGTTGCTGCTCTTGTCGAAGCATGGCCAAGCAAGGAGACGCTGCATGACCTCCCAATTGCTGAATGCTGGAATGGTGCAGGCGAGCTAAGACGAAAGGTCCCAGTGGAAACGTTCGTTGAACGTGCAAGGGCTGTGCGAGGCCATGCTTACAGCTGGACTCTCTCATCAACAATGACTGATCTCTGTGTAGATGAGAAGGGCGAGGTTGCTCACGCACCGTTTGATCCTGCCGGACCAGGAACTGTCAAGTGGCTGCACCGCCGTCTTGTAAAGCTCCATTTAACACCTTCTGCAGCACGGATCCGCGATTCATTGGCTGGTCGCTCCACCCGAATTAAGGACAATGGGTTAGGGTTCGATCAATCCAGGATTGGCTCACAGTCTGATAAGACATCGAAGTGGATTGATCCGGTTATTGAGGAACTTGCATTTTTTGGACTGTGCATTCTCCCTGTTCGCGGTCGGGGAGCTGATAAACGGTTGAACCGCTGGGCTAATGTGAGAGCCATTCAGAGAGGTTGGCATACGATTAAGCCTGGTGGCGACCTTTGCTTTCACTGGCCTGCATGGCATGCTCCGCTTGACCTGAGTGGCATTGATGCCCTAATGGATGCTTGGAAACCTGAGACAAAGAGGTCTTGGCGCCTGCTAGGCGTGCATGCCGCGTGGCGGAGCCGTCGGTATGCGCCTCGAGGGTCGGCCGATACAACCAGGGCCTTTGGGTCTGTGCGGCTATGAGTCCAGAACCAATTGTCCTGATTTCCGCAATCGAGCACTTTGCATATTGCCCACGGCAGTGTGCCCTGATTCATTGCGATGGCGTGTGGAGCGACAACGCACACACCGTCAAGGGTCGCAGAGCTCATCGCCGCGTTGACAGTGGCCAACACCGTCACGAACGAGGGCGGCACGTGCTCCGGGCCATACCGCTGTGGTCTGAGAGACTAGGATTGTCCGGTCGCGCTGATGCCGTCGAAGTGGAGCATGGTACAGTGCGCCCCATAGAATACAAGTCGGGTGTTCGTCATGGAGCGACTGCTGACCTCCAACTGTGCGCTCAAGCACTTTGCCTTGAAGAAATGCTCCAAGTTGAAATACCTTATGGCTTTGTGTGGTACGGCGGGACAAGGCGCAGGGTGCGGGTAGATTTCACGCCTGCCTTGCGCGCAGAAGTGCAAGACATCATATTCCAGATTCGGCAGCAGATGCAGACGGGAGTGCTACCAGGAGCACCTAATGATAAGCGGTGCAAGGAGTGCCAGCTCCTACAGCACTGTTTGCCCAAACTTACGAGTGCGCCAAATAGAGTTAATCATTACTTGGCCAATGTAGTATTTGGATGCGATACCTGAATACCGTTTACATTCGGAATCACCGTGCCCGGGTAAAGCATCGGAAGGGTCGGCTCTTGGTATCTTCTCCGGATGGCAGCCAGCGGATTCCGCTTGAGGCGATTGATTCACTAGTCCTTTTAGGAAGTGCCCAGGTTACTACTCAAGCACTTGATGCGTGTGTTCGCCACGGTATTCGCGTGTCAGCGCTAAGAAAGAGCGGAGCTGTTCGGTTCGTTGTTTCCGGTGCTACTGGCGGCAATGTGCATTTGCGAACTGCCTTGTGCCGAGCGGCCATGGACGATGGGTGGTCGCTCACATTGTCAAAGGCCATTGTCGCAGCAAAGCTTCAGAACAGTGCACGAGTTGTCAGCAGGTGGTCGCGGGATACAAGGGATGCCGAACAAGCGGAACAACTTGCTGTACGCGCCAAGCAGATCAAGGAACGGGTTGGGCGGCTGGCTGATGCGCCCTCCGCCAATCATGTTCGAGGCATTGAAGGAGATGCTGCCAGGATATACTTCCGAGCCGTAGGCTTGACGGTTGCATCGAGCGATTTTGAATTTTCGGCAAGAACCAGACGACCGCCACGGGATGCCGTCAACGCCATGCTCGGATTTTGTTATGGCTTACTGGTTACAGAATTTATCGGTGCCGTTGAAAGCGTCGGTATGGACTATCAAATAGGGTTCTTTCATCGCCCGCGGGCGGGCCGACCATCACTGGCCCTCGACCTCGCTGAAGAGCTTCGCGCGTTGACTGACCGATTTGTTATTGCCTTGATTCGTCGCCGGCAAGTCAATCACGAAAGCTTTACCAGCGTACTTGGTGGTGGTGTCTACTTGAGTGATGACGGGCGAGTCCGTCTACTGAAAGCTTGGGAAAAGCATAAAGAGGTCGAAATTCATCATCCGATTCTCGGGCGACCTGTCGGTCGTTGGGCCTTACCATTGGTCCAGGCAACACTCCTGGCACGACATTTGCGTGGCGATCTGCCAGCTTATCCGCCTTTCGTACTTCCGTGATGCAATAATGGACGTTCTTGTTACGTACGACATAGCAGACACGGAAGGCGCGGGAGCATTACGGCTTAAGCGAGTCGCTGAAGTCTGTGAAAAATATGGCCAGCGGGTGCAGCTCTCGGTCTTCGAGTGCAGGCTTTC
>JAAXGT010000065.1 GCA_012271205.1 Rhodothermales bacterium | reverse complement strand
GACACGGGCAGGACGGCAGCATCGTTCTGCATTTTATGGCCAGGCAAAATGCGAGTGTCAAGCAAAACGAACACTCCCTTGTCGGACTCTCGCCGGATTAGGCGCCCAAATCCTTGGCGAAGCATGAGCCGACAAGTTGGTCTATACCAGCTGTTCCAGTAAATTTCTCCGCTCCAGTAATCTTTTCGATGCTTTACTAACGGGCGACTTAGCGACGGGTTGGGCAGCCGAACGACGATGATCTGGCTCAGCGTAGGGCCCGGAAAATCCACGCCGGTCCAGAATCGGTTAACGCCGAACAGCACACTGTGCTCAATTTCACGGAACGTCTCAATTGAGGCGTGGCTTGCACCGCTTTGTAAGAGTGGATCAATCTCAAATTCTTGCAGGTAAGGACGGACACGTTCGAAAATGTCTCGCATTTCTGCTTTATTGGTGAACAGGACGAGCGTGCGACCATCAGAAGCAATGGACAATAACGCGACAGTTCGAGCCACCTCGTTTTTCCACTTAGCTTTTTCGGGCTCGGCGGCGTGGTAGTTATATTCAGGTACGCATGCTGCTACCACGCCTCCTACCTGCTTTTTATAGTCGAACGGCGAGGGAAGCTTCTTAGTGCTGTGAAAGTAACGCGTCGACTGATCATCGTTGCAAAGCTCCCTCCTGAAAAGATCGAGCTTGTCATTCACGAAGAGTGTTGCAGATGTGAACACCACAATTCCCGTGCCTCCGTTGCTGAATTCAGCAGTGAATTTTGCTCCAGGCCACTCAATTACAGAGAGGTCAAACGGCACTTTCTCGATTGACCAATAACTTCCACGTCGTGTAAACACAAACACGTATTGTTCTGATGGAAAATCCGTAGACAAAGCATCTGCGGCCCTCGACCATTCCTCCGCTTGGTGAACGCACTTGTTTACGCGTTTCTGTTCGGTTTCCAACCCCCGGTTTTTTTTCACGGCGGTGTAGCGCTTGCTTTCCGCAATGCTTCTCCAGCACTGCGCCATGGTCATGAAGCTCTCCTTCAGTGCTGCTGCCTGAAGAATCAAGTTATCTTGGGTATCCGGCCGCAGTTCACTCCAGCGCACTTCTATTCTGCCGGGAACATCAACAGTTGCGATTTTTGACACTGCTTGTCCGATTGCCTTGCACTCATGCAACATTTTCCCCACGGTGGCATGGATCTCTTCTCTCTCCTTGCTTGTGGAGTACTGATGTTGCCCAGCCCGGGCAGCCTCAGCAGTCAGTCGGTCTCGAAGTATTTGGAGAAATCCCCGGCGGTTGTCGGTACCGCGCATTTGACGCAAATACCTCAGTAACCTATCGCTGGATATTTCGATAGTGGCTCCGCTCCGAAGATTGTCTGGGAACTGGTCTGCCTCATCAACGATGCACAGGGTTTGGCGCTCGGTAATGGCTGTGTCCATCTTGGCGAGCTTGTGGTGCGTAGTTATAACTATGTTTGCTCTTCGCGCATGTGCTAGCGCGTTCGGATAACAACATTGTTTTTGCAAGCCGCAGGCGCCAGGTAAGCAAGCCTCATCTGCTCTTGCCTCACGGTAGAATTCCCGGAGGCGGGGGAATCTGTCAGCGAAATCGGAAGGAGGTTCCTCGCACTGGCCGCCCGCTCGTACAAGGACAAGGTACAAGTACAGCCAGGCTAATAGTGTCGAGGCATCGCCTTTTTCATCCTCTGGTCCTAGGGTGCCATTTGTACTTGGTTGTCCGTGCGCAGAGGCGTAGTCTTTGCCAGCTTTGCCCACTATGGATTCGTAGAGCCTTTGCAGCGCCGAAACGCAAAGATAATTCTGTTTGCCGAGTAACAACGCTACATTCAAGTCCTGATAAAGAGACTTGTAATCTCTATCAGATTCTGGCCCTCGCAGCAATATCTCCCAATCATTCTTGACAATCTGCGTCATAAGGTTTTTCGTGCTCGTAGCAATGATTACCTGCGTATCAGCATTAAGCCGCACATGCTCGCATGCTGGTATTAAATAGCCGAGTGTCTTGCCGGTACCTGTCCCTGCTTCCACCGCATACCTGCCGCCGCTGTTTATTGCATCAACACAAAACTGGAGATAACCTTCTTGCTGCGAGCGTCTCTTGAATGTTCTGGAGTAGAGACTTTTCAGTGCGCCCATTGCTATATCCGGCGAGATAGGTGCGATGCTGGCAGGGACGTTCCCATTCTTGTCTGCCACTGTGCCTGAATTTGGTGTCCACTTCCTAATACCCTCGATCAAATCGCCGCTCGACAGGATCGGGGGGGTATTGAAAAGCAGCAACCCGCTCACGCCGGGTTCCCAGATAATGTCGCCGACCGCTTCAGATACGTGCAGCATGGACAGGAAGTCCTTAGGGGCTCTCTCGGCTTCAAGAGCTTGGTGCAGGAGGCTCTGGACAGGACAAAACTCAGCGTCCTTGGATTCCAATATTGCGGTCAATACTTTCACAAGCAGGAGATAGATACTGTCGAGCGCGCGCAGCAGCGGCCGCCTGGGGATTCCGGGTCGCTTTCTTGCCGAGATTTCTACCAGCGAAAGCTGGGTGTATGGCGTCGGGATGCCGGGCATGAAATACTGTAACATCTCTTGGAGGTCCACCATAACAGGCGGTGTACTGACACCTTGCAGGATCAAGCTCTGGAACCAGTTCTTCTGATTATCAATGTTGTAGACGAAAAGCACATCGAGATCGAAAAAGAATTGGCTGATGTCCTGCTTAGCGGTATGCCAGTCCGGTTGGGCTTTGGCTTCGTCTTTCCCGATGTTGGATCGGAGATAAACACGTCGGGTTATGGGCTTTTGTGGATTTAGGATCCAGTCTCTCTCGACTGGATTGGCGTCGGTGGAAAATGCAATCCCCCCGATATGGAGAATCGCATCCCGTGTGGTGTCACGCCCAGTCGCAATAACGTGTCCCAAGCCAACTCGACGCATTATCGGCTCCTGTGTGGGGAGTGAATTGGACAAACTTTTATTGCATTGCCCACCGAAGCCCAGGAACGGTCGATTTGTTCTTTACAATGCTGATTCTTCCGTATCAGCATGCTGTATCCTTGGTAGCTGACCCACTTGGCAGGGCTCCTTGTAGTTAGTATCTGCAATGAAAGTGTCATACCGCGCGGATTCGCCGGGATTTAATGCCACCCCTACCAGAAAAAGCATGGGGCCTGCGATAGCAGCACCGGTGGGTGCAGGCCCAGCAACAGGCGGGACAACCTGCCTTTGTCCATGTCCACTCGAGTGGGTCCAGCTACTCAACTCTTCAACATTTTTGCGAATCGCCGTTGCCAGTTGTGTGCCAAGACGAGGTGCAGGCATTTCCGGAGAGCTGTTCAATACGTGGATTATATTCTAAACGATCAACGAAAGAAAGATTTATTCACTTGGCTGTTTGGACCACAAGAGCGCGGTACCACCAATCTTGCGCCACCAGCCATCCCTTTGGCAGGCTCCCGTAACCGATTAGTATGGCTCAGGTTCAGCATACGGGGGCTTCTTCGCCCCCGGTGCGGAGGGCTTATTGGGGACTGGTGCCCTCCCCGCGGTCATCGGGAGCCCTGCTCCGGTATGGCTCCATCACCCAGACCAGTCACGTGCCGGCGCGCCAAGCCCGGGTCCGCGCGGCCGGGAAGTATGTCCGTTGTCCCCGATGCTGCGCCGCCTGGCCAGCGCGACAGCGGCCCGGCCCGGACGATCGCCCTCAGCTAAAAAGCTTTAAACTGAACTTTATAGTGCGCCGTGGAAGGTGCTTTTCTCTTGCGGGTACGAAGCCCGCCCAGTAATGGTCGCTCCAACTGGTAGCGACCAACGCGGTTCATGGAGGTGACGACGTGGATGGAGGCACGTGGGTAAAAGGATCCCGCAGGTGATTCAGCGACCCGGCCGGCTGGAACACGCGTGAATGCGGAGCCGGCCTCGAAACGAGCCATGCGGAAACCGACTCGGTCTATAGAGGGAGGAAGGCCGGGGCCACTCGGGAAGGGAGCGACCCAGGCACCGGGTGGTTTGCGCCGGGATACGGGCCGGCCTGGGAGATGAGCAAAGCAGCCACACGGGAAGCCCGGCCGGTGGCATGCCCCCGGCCCCACACCGACCTCTCGGGAGGGGCCGGTGGGGCCGTCAGGGTGGCGGAGGGGCCCGTAGCCCTAGACGCGGGGTCAGGCTCGTCGAGGGAAAGGGCCCTGATTCTGGAACCCTACGCCAAGCGGGATAAGGGAAGGGCTACTGAACAAAATCTGACAGGGCCTGAATCGGTTCGGAGACTTCAACGCGTATGACTGGCGGAGGCGAAGGCGCCCCCAATGGCGTTTTCCTGCTCTCGGCGACCAAGTAGGGCGATACTGGGCGAAGCCGGGCGTCGGGTACGCCGCAAGGGCGCAGACGGGGAGCCATTCGCGGAGATGGAGTCGTAGGGCGTATCCCCCCGCTACCGGGGGCACGGTCGCAAGAGCGACGGGGAGCCTACGCCCCGCAAGCGGTGCGGCCGGTACGGATTCCCAAGAAGCCGCGGGGGAAAGTCTGACCTTGGGGTATACTTGGCATACGCGACCGGGGGCTCCGACATCGGCCCGGTTGGTACGGGGGCCGATATTCGAAGCGGAGCCATAGGCCTATCGGAAGGGTCGTGGTGCACAGGAAGCGGTCAAACGCGTCCACGGCCTCCTCAATCGCGACTACCAGGACGTAGTAGACGCCGACCGATCCCACGATTTGGGCGAGATTCCGCCGGCCGAACGGATGAAGAGTTTAGCCCGGCGTATAAGCGATGGGCGGAGGCGCCGACTCCTCACGGTCTGGCGGACGAGGCCCGTAGAGGAGCAAGGGGGCCAACGCCTCACCCATCGGGCACGGAAGGCGCGAAAAGGTCCCCCGCTTTCCCCGTTGCCCGCTCACATCTACAGGTGCTGCTTCATACGGTCCTGGAAGATATGGGGCTAGGCCGGGTGCTTCAGGGCGGAGATCGTCAACTAGGCGGACGACTTCGGTGCGCCGTGGAAAGGCGCTTTTCT
>JAAXGT010000036.1 GCA_012271205.1 Rhodothermales bacterium | reverse complement strand
CCAAGGGACCGGGGAACCCTCCGTTTTCTTCGTTTGGGTTACCACTCCGAAGAGATCCAAACAAGAGGGCCCCGTCCTTGGCCTATTGTTCCAACGGTACGAACCCCTACGACCCGGAGTACGAAGTCTGCGCAAGACCGTAATCTGCAACGGCTTCGCCCCAGGCGGAAAAATCCTTCAAATCAGGGGTTTTGCAAGAGGCTCATATAATTCCTTTTGTGAACCATGGCAAGGTAGCCGATTGGTAGTTCCGGTGGAGTATTAAAACGCACGCTATCACTGAACAAAAGCCCAAACGAGCATCCCACACTCCAGGCCGTTCGGGCTTGATCATTCACATCAACAGAGTCCGATCCATTGAGTCTGCCTACAGCCTCATCGTGTGAGACGTTCTTGCGGCAACCCGGCAACAGCAACAGACAAACAAGGGCGGCGACATTAATATGGCAGGTGATATACCTCATCAAGCATTACGGTCTTGGGCCCCGCATGCGGAGTTGTACAAGAAGACGGCGGAGATATTGTAACCCCGGCGGCGATTCTGAGCGTTGCTGTTAAGCATACCGTACATCCCAGTGAAATGGGACAGGCGAGAATTTTAGCAACGATGCCTGATACGGCACAGGTCGAAAGTTTTTTCTGGCTGTGCCTTAATTATGAATGCTTGCGCGAACCCTTCACCCATGGACCAAGCTATCCTTAACTTGCTCATTACCATCCTAGCCTTTTTCGTCGGACTGCTTACCCTGCTCTGGCGCATGCAGGTCATGATGAACAAGCAAAACAACCAGACGCGGACAGAGCTTCGCTAGGAACGGACAGCGTTGTCCAGACGCATCGACCAAGAACCGACAGCGTTGTCCAGACACATCGACCAAGTCAATACACGGATAGATCAAGTAGCTGCGGAACTGCGCAAAGGCCAAGAGGCATTGTCCAACCGTCTTTCCCGGCTGGAAGGGATGTTGGCACCCAAACCGTGGGAGGACGTACCCACACAGCCCGAGGGGTAAGATAGGATCCGGCCCCCCAAGGCACCATAAGCGGACTTGTGTTGCGCTCAGAGCCGGAATCGTACAGGTGCAACACGTGTCAAGATGTCGGCTGGGCGACGGAGCTTAACGAGCTATCCGCTTTTGCGGGCAAGATAGGCGTCCATCTCGGTTTGTAATGCATTCACATCGAACAGACCAACGAATCGGCGTCGAATAATCCCCTGCTCGTCAATTATGTACGTCATCGGAAGCGCAACAACACTGTCGTAGTTATTGGCTATTTCGCCATTGCCGAGTAGAATCGGGTACGTTACATTCAGCCGATTGGCATAATGACGCACGATGTCTATTCCCTCTGTGTCCATTGATACGCCGAGCACAGTCAAGCCGGCGGGGCTCAATGCCGCATGCATTCGGGACAGGGCGGGCATTTCGTGAAGGCAGGGGACACACCAAGTGGCCCAAAAATTCAACACTACGACACGTCCACGCAAGGAGGACAGCTGCAAAGAATCTCCGTCCAGAGCAGACAGGACAAAGTCGGGCGCTTCATGCCCGAGTGTGGTGTCTGCTTGAGCCGGTTCCACCGATTGCAATGGCTTAACAGCGGGCCGGTCACATTGGATGGCTACCAGCAGCAGTAAGGACAGGATGAGAAGACGCTTCATGACTCCGCCAAGGCACTGATTGCCTCTTGAACCGTTGTCTCCGTCACCTTGAGGTGTGATGCATTGAATACCGGCTGCCCCTTATGCACGACAATGACCTGAGGCGATTCGTGGCGGATACCGAAATACTCTTCCACATGGTTGGAAAGCGGCCGCGCCGTCTGGACTACAATTTCGAATACGGCGGGCCCACCTCCTTTCTGCAACGCGCACATTTCATGCTGTGCCACTTCTGACAACTCGCACGTGGCGCTGTGTTTGTAAATCACGACGGGTCGTTCTGTCGACTGAGAAAGCGCCTCGGCGAACTCGCCTTCGGTGGCAATGCTCTGATAGCCCTGAAGCATAGCTGATTCACGCATGATCGGCAGGTTGCAGTTAAATCAGAATTACAACAATTGGTGGTCCTTCCAAGTTCTACGGACCGTCCAAATTCGAAGCTGCAATCATGAAACCACGCCTGACTGGTGCTGAGGATGTCCGATGGGATTTGACGGATCTGTATCCGAATGTGGATGCGCTGCGTAAGGATCTGGATGCTGCTGCAGAGGGGGCGCGCGCCTTTGCAGCAACATTCCACGGCAAGATCGCGGATTTAAGTGTGGGCAGGCTGCGCGCAGCTTTGGATCACTTTGAACATGTCCAGGAAAAGGCTGCACGAGCGGCTACGTACGCTTATCTGAATTGGGCCACCGCTACACAAAGCTCCGAGCGGGGCGCACTGCTGCAGCATGTGCGCGAAGTGTGCGCCAGGATCAACCAGTTGCTGCTGTTCTTTGATCTGGAATGGATGCAGGTCGATTCGGCGCGGGCGGCGCAACTTTTGGCACGCTCCGAACTTGGCGGTTTTCGGCACTACTTGGTGCGCGAGCGCCTTCTTAGGCCTTACACACTCAGCGAGCCGGAGGAAAAGATCCTCCAGGAAGCTGCAGTAACAGGCCGTAGTGCCTGGATGCGGTTCTTCACCGAAACGCTGGGCGGGATGCGCTTTGAGTTGCGTGGCGAGTCTCTTTCGCAGCAGCATATTCTGGCAAAGCTGTATGAGTCGGATCGCGAATTGCGGCACGAAGCAGCGCTCAGCTTTACGGAAGTCCTCCAGGAAAGGACTCATGCCCTCACTTACGTTTTCAATACACTATTGGCTGACAAGGCGTCGCGTGACCGGCTGCGCGGCTTCCCGCACTGGATCAAAAGCCGCCATCTCGCCAACGAAATCTCCGATGACACGGCCCAGGCGCTGATCGACGCAGTAACGAGCCGCTATGATCTTGTGGCTCGCTACTATACACTCAAGCGCAAGGTATTGGGCCTGAGCGAGTTGTTTGACTACGACCGGTATGCACCGGCAGGGGAGAACGATACGTTCTACAGTTGGGTGGAGGCAAGAGATTTGACGCTGGAGAGTTTCAGTGCATTCCACCCCCAATTGGGAGATATCGCCAGGAAGTTCTTTACTTACCGGTGGATAGATGCCCCCGTCGTGGCCGGTAAGCAGGGTGGGGCCTTCAGTCATGGCGCCGTGCCGGGTGCGCATCCCTATGTAATGGTAAACTTCACCGGACGTGCGCGGGACGTGCAGACTCTGGCGCACGAATTGGGCCACGGCGTTCACCAGTATCTGTCGCGAAAACAGGGATTCTTACAGGCGGATACGCCGCTGACTACTGCGGAGACGGCCTCCGTTTTCGGCGAGATGCTCGTTTTCCAAACCCTTCTTTCCCACGAATCCGATCCAAAGGCGCAATTGGCACTGCTCATCAGCAAGATTGACGACACGATGGCTACCGTATTCCGGCAGATTGCCATGAATCGCTTTGAAGATGCCATCCACAAGGCACGTCGAGGTGAGGGCGAGCTTTCTTCGGAGCGCTTCAGCGAGTTATGGTTAGACACACAGTCGGCGATGTTTCAGGGTAGCGTAACGCTGGGAGAGCACTATCGCCACTGGTGGAGCTACATCCCACACTTCTTGCACACGCCGGGCTATGTCTACGCTTATGCCTTCGGCGAACTGTTGGTACTGGCTTTGTACGCCCGTTATCGAGCCGTGCCTGACGCTTTTCCAGAGCAGTACATGCGTCTGCTGTCTGCAGGCGGCTCCGACTGGCCACATGTCCTTGTGGGCCGTTTGGGGATAAACTTGGAGGATCCTGCCTTCTGGCAGCAGGGGCTCCAGGCCATTGAGGACATGATCACACGGGCCCAAGCGCTTTATGCGGCGGCCTGACGCCTGTTCACGGCCGCGCAACGCTTTAGGTACGCTTCGCGTGCAATCTGCACATCCTCAAGGAAGTGGGGCAATTCCTCCAGAAGGAGCGCCTGTGGGCCATCGACAAGCGCGGTACTAGGCTTGGGATGAAAGTCCACCAGAACCATATTGGCTCCGGCGATCACACCCTGTGCCGTCACGTGCATTACATCCAAGAGACCGTCCGGACTCTTGTGTCGGCTGCCGACTGAATGCGAAGGGTCAATACATACCGGCATTCGGGTAAGCCGGTGAATTACCGGCACGTGTGAAAAGTCGACGAGGTTTCGATGAGGATCGCCCAGATTGGTCTTCATGCCCCGCAGCGCAAAGACCACCTTACGGTTTCCCTCACTGGCCAGGTACTCAGCAGCATTCAGCGACTCGTTGAGCGTTATACCAAATCCACGCTTGATCAGAACGGGATAGTTCTGTTGGCGACCGGCACACTTGAGCAGTTCAAAGTTCTGCGTGTTACGTGTGCCGATTTGAAGCATGACGCCGGTGGGATATCCGGTGGCCTCAAGCGTCTGCGTAATTTCGTCGATGTGAGACTCATGTGTCACCTCCATCGCAAGGATGCGAATGCCGTATTTGCCAGCGAGCTCAAAAACGTACGGCAAACATTTCTTGCCGTGACCCTGAAATGAATAGGGATTTGTGCGAGGCTTGTAAGCGCCCATGCGTGTGCAAACCTGACCATTTTCCTTTAGCGCACGCATCATCAGCTCCACATGCTCACGCGTATCTACTGCACAGAGCCCGGCAAACACATGCAGATTGGTCTGATCGAACACGACGCCATTATATTCGAAGTTGTGTGGGAAATCCTCCTGGCCGTGTCGGCCAAGTACCCGGTAGGCTTCCTGAACGCGTACCACCCGCCGAACGAGGGGCAAGCTTCGCATAAAGTCACGGGACAGAGTCTTTGTGTCGCCCAGCAGGTAGATTTCTGTCAGTCGCTGCCCGGCTCCCTGCACATGACGCACTTGGTGTGTGATGCTCGAAAGCGAGTTAAGGTAGCGCAGCAAGAGTTGGTATTCCGGTGACTGGAGATCAGAATCCGGTTGCAATATCAGTATCACGGGGCAGAATTGCGGATTGGTTAAAGATGTTTCAGTGCAGCGGCCGCATCCTCATCTATCAGCACATGTACATCGCTGTGCCGCTGTAATATACTGGCCGGCAGACGTTCGTGTACCGGTCCTTCCAGTGCATGGGCCACGGCGCCCGCCTTTTGCTTTCCGGAGGCCATGAGCAAAATGCGTCTGGCTTCCATAATCGTGGCTATTCCCATGGTCACGGCACGGTGCGGTACTTCGGATGCCTGTGCAAAAAAGCGTGAGTTGTCCTGAATGGTTCGCGCGGCCAAGTTGACTGCGCGTGTACGTGAATCAAAGGATGAGCCCGGCTCATTGAAACCGATATGTCCGTTACCGCCAATTCCTAAAATCTGTAAATCAATTCCTCCGGCCTGCCGAATAGCGTCATCATAGGCCGTACTCACCAACTCGCCCACTGGAAAATGTGTCTTCTCCGGGGCCAGATCGACGTGTCCGAACAAATGCTGCTGCATAAAGGCTTGGTAGCTCTGCGAATGCTCTGCCGTCAAGCCTTCGTACTCGTCCAGATTGAACGTGGTCACACCGGCAAGACTGAGTGCGCCGGATTTATGCATCGCGGCGAGGTGCGCATACAGCCCCACGGGCGTGCTGCCTGTAGCAAGGCCAAGTACGCTGCCAGGCTTTGCGTGAATCTGTGCGGCTACCAGGGTTGCCGCGTGCTTGCTTAGCGCCTCATAACTGGTCAGCACTGTCAGCTTCATTGGGGCGTCCCTATTCCAGAATTAGATCCAAGAGCTGGATCAGCCTCGGTCGCAATTCACGGCGATCGACAATCATGTCCACAAAGCCGTGATCCTGCAAGAACTCAGAGCTCTGGAAGCCTGGAGGCAGATCCTGCCCGATAGTTTCGCGAATGACCCGTGGACCCGCAAATCCGATTAGTGCTCCTGGCTCCGCGATATTGATGTCACCCAGCATCGCGAACGAAGCCGTAACACCGCCAGTAGTGGGATTGGTAAGCACGGAGATGTACGGTAACCCCTTTTCATGTAACCGCGTCAGGTTGGCGCTTGTCTTGGCCATCTGCATGAGGCTTAGCGCACCTTCCATCATACGTGCACCGCCACTCTGAGCAATCACAATGGCCGGCAGTTCCCGATCCACGGCACGCCGAATGGTCCGGGTGATGATTTCGCCGACAACAGCCCCCATTGAGCCGCCAATAAAAGAGAAATCCATCGCTGCGACCGATACATTGTGTCCACCGATCTTTCCCAAAGCGCTACGCGCTGCGTCCTGAAGTCCCGTCTTCTTGCGCGCGGTGTTTAAGCGGTCGCCGTACGATTTGCGGTCGGTAAACGAGAGTGGGTCCATGGCCTGCAGATTCTCATCTTGCAACTCGACTGCCCCTTCATCCAACAGCAAGTTAAAGTACGCAACGGCACTGAGGCGCATATGGTAGCTGCACTTGGCACAAACCCACAAATTCGCTTCGAGCTCTCGGCGGTTGTTGATGGCATTGCAGCCGTCACATTTGATCCAGTGGCCTTCGGGCACGTCATGCTGCCCGTCGCGAGTGGTCAAAATGCCCTTTTTTTTGCGGTGGAACCAAGCCATTGATGAAGGTTCAAAGGACGCGTTTAAGTCACCGGCGCAGAAACTGTTCTCCGGGTATCTGCCGGCATAATTTACGAAAAGCCAATGCAAGCCCGAAGGAGACGTTGCATTGGCGCACTTGGCGTATATTTTGCGCCGTTGCGCAGGCACTTATGTACTATTTGGCGAGCCTTAAGAGACATTCATGAACGTATTTGACACGGACCACATCCGCAATGTCGTATTGGTCGGGCATCAGGGTAGCGGCAAGACTTCGCTGTCAGAATCGATGCTCTTGGTCAGCGGGAAAACACGCCGATTGGGTACGATTGCTGAAGGCAATACAATAAGCGACTACCACCCAAGCGAGAAGGAACGGCAAATGTCCATATTCTCGTCCCTCTTGCATGCCGAGTGGAAGAAGCACAAGATCAACATACTGGATACACCAGGCTATCCGGATTTTGTGGGTGAAGTAGTCGCGGCCATGCGGGTGGCGGACACAGCCCTCTTCGTCATGGATGCGCAGGAAGGCATCGAGGTCGGTACGGAACTCGCTTGGACCTGCGCGAGGGAAAACGAAAAGCCGTCCATGTTTGTCATCAACCAGATTGACCGGCAGCATGCGGACGTAGAGTCGCTCGTGAGCCAGATCAAGGAACGATTCGGCACCGGGGCAACGGTAGTGCAGTTTCCGGGTGCAGATGGAGCTATCATCGATGTCCTGCTAATGAAGGAGCTGAGGTTTTCGCCCGACGACGGCAAGCCGAGCTTGGGTGACATTGGGGCGGACTATCAGGAGCAGGCGGAGGAGTTGCACAGCGCGCTCGTAGAGGATATCGCCGTCAATGATGAGGAGCTTATGGAACTCTACTTCGAAAAAGGCGGACTCAGTGAAGAAGAAATGCGGGCAGGTCTGCGTGAAGCCATGATCAGCCGGTCGCTTTTTCCCATCTTTTGCACAGTGGCCACTGCCAACACAGGGGTAGCGCGCCTTATGAGTTTTATTGCCAATGTGGTGCCTTCACCCGGAACCATGCCGCCTGTGGAGATGGAGTCTGGCCCTGCACTGAAAGCGGATCCGGGAGGAGAGCCAATTATGCTCGTGTACCGGACGATGGCGGAGCATCATGTGGGGGATTATTCCTTTTTCCGTGTTTACAGTGGCACCATCGATTCAGGTATGGATCTGGAAAATCCCCAGTCTGCTACGGCGGAACGTTTGGGTCAGTTGTATACACTTTGTGGACGTGACCGAGACACGGTTTCCCGCATGGTTGCGGGGGACTTGGGCGCGCTTGTGAAGTTGCGCGACACGCACACGAACAACACACTGCGAAGGAAAGGGAGCAAGATTGTCATTCCACCAATTCAATTTCCAGAGCCACGCTACCGTGCGTCCATTCGGCCAACGTCCGAAGGCGAGGAGGACCGCTTAGCGCAGGGACTCCACCAGATTACAGCGGAAGATCCATCTCTGGTGGTTGTGCATGAGCCTCATCTGAGCCAGGTTACGCTAGGCGGTCAAGGCGAACTGCACCTTCGTATTGCCCAGTATCGTCTAAAGAACAAGGTCAATGTGGAGGTGGAGTTTGGGCGCCCCAAAGTTGCGTACCGCGAGACTGTAACAACGGAGGCCCGCTCTTCCTACCGGCACAAGAAGCAGACGGGTGGGGCTGGGCAGTTTGCGGACATCTCCGTCCTCATTGAGCCGCTGGATGGGGCTTTCACCAAACGCCCCGATATCACCGTGCGAAATACGGTCCAGTCAACTACCGGATGGGGTTCCACCATCGAGTTCATAGACGCGATAGTGGGCGGTGTAATTGATATGCGCCGTTTCTTTGGGGCTATTCAAAAAGGGGTTCTGGAAGGCATGCAGCGGGGGCCGGTGGCTGGCTACCCCGTGGGCAATGTCCGGCTTGTCATTTTCGATGGAGGTATGCACTCGGTGGACTCCAACGAGAACGCCTTTAGGACGGCCGCACGCATGTGCTTTCGGGAAGTATTTCGTCAGGCCAGACCGGTAATTCTGGAGCCCATCCACGATGTGGCGGTCACCGTGCCGGATACTTACACCGGGGATATAATGGGTGACCTGAATACGCGTCGGGCCCGTATCAAAGGCATTGAGGCGGAGGGTGCCATGCAAAAGATTCTGGCAGAGGTGCCCGAGGCTGAACTATACCAATACTCCACACGTGTGCGGTCGATGACTCAGGGGCGCGGCATTCACGCTTCCGCGTTCAGCCATTATGAGGCGATGCCCCGCAATGTACAGGAAAAAGTGGTGAGTGAAGCGGCTAAAGCCCGCGAAAACTAATACGCGTTCGGCGGTGCCCCAACCGGGCAGATTTCTTGCACGAGGCTGGCAAGTGCCAGCACACCTTCTTCATCATTCGGCTGGCCGGCAATCTGCATGCCGACGGGCAATCCTTGAGCACTAAGGCCACACGGCACGCTCGCAACTGGCAATCCGGTCAAAGAGAGCACGGACATTGGAGCAAGCCAATCATAGTATGTTTGGAGTTGGCGGCCATTAATCTGTCTGGGATAACCGTCCTCTACTGGAAAGGGGTCGGTGGGTGTACAGGGTGTAAGTAAGTAGTCAAATCTTCCAAAGAGCGTTCTGAATTGTTCCCACAGGCCATGGCGCACACGATCCGCGGAAGCTAAATCCAGCGCACTACGGCCCAGAGCCTCGCGCAGATTCTCATGAAGATCGTCACCGAGGGCTCGCGCACTTTCCATTCTGGCCATGTGCACAGTAAGCAAATGGTGGCCACGCAGTGCAGCAAACGCTGCCCGGCCGCGCGAGAGGTCGAGTCGAATCTCTTCGATGCTTAAGCTGCCGGATCGTAGAAGCTGTATTGCATCAAGGCACGGCTGGAGAACATTATCCTCAATCCCTAGGCCGGTTGGATCCGCGCACCAGGCCAACGAGAGTCCGGTTTGGGGGCCCCGGTCTACTGCTGCCACAAAGTTGCGACCTGCCTGTGGGCGATCGTACGGGATGGATGGCGTGGGACCAGCTGTAGCTTGCAGTAGCAGGGCTACATCTGCTGCGGTGCGACCCATGCCGCCGGCCACAGACAATGTATCCCAAACATTCATGGTAGGATACAGTGGAATAAGCCCGGGGGAGGGGCGCAGGCCTACGACGCCGCAAAAGGCAGCCGGAAGTCTCAGGGAGCCGCCAAGATCAGAGCCATCGGCGAGGGCTACCATGCCTGTTGCCAAAGCTGCTGCCCCTCCGCCAGTAGAGCCACCTGGCGTGAGACTGATATTCCATGGATTGCGCGAGTAGCCGAACACTGGATTCCAGGTGGATCCGCCCACAGCAAAGGTGGGCGTATTGGTTTTGCCGAGAATCAGTGCACCTTCGGACCGGAGTCGCTGCACTATTAGGGCATCGCGGTCAGGAGTATTCCTGTCCATTGTCGGTGAGCCCCAAGTAGTACGCAGGTTGCGGGTTTCAGTGGTGTCCTTAATGCCTACAGTGAGCCCATAGAGCAGGCCGTCGGGTGGTTTGTTGGCCAAGTCGTGGGCCTCGTCCAAGAGGTGCTCGTTAAGCGTAACGACGGAGTTCAGTGTCGGATTCAGGCACTCCACTTGGTGCAGACAGGCCTCGGCCACATCCACGGGCGAAATCTCACGTTGCGAAAGAGCCTTGCGCAACGCGGTTGCGGATAGCAACGCGAGATGGTCCATGCCCTACCGGGCCTTCCTAGTGGCGGGCTTCTTTCGGGGCAGCACCTGCACTTGTGCCAGTGGAACGATCACCTTGGTGTCGTCCTCATAACGGATGAGCACAGTGCGTGCGAATATGTCCACGTTCTCTACACGGCCTTTCCCCCCGTCAGTTTTTACTTGGGCCTTCCGGGCCGGGAATTCCTTGAGTGCTGCCATGTAATGTTCCAGTTCGTAGTTCAGACAGCATTTGAGCTGTCCGCAACGACCTGCCAGCCGCTCTCGGTGCAGGGGCAGATTTTGCTTCGTGGCCGCTCTTGTTGATACCGGGGGTATTTCCTGCATCCACGAGGAGCAGCAAAGCTCCCGGCCACAAGAGCCAATGCCGCCAACATGGGCGGTTTCTCTGCGCGGACTCAGACGGCGCAGCTCCACGCTCGTCTTGTACTGGTTACTGAGATATCCGATCAGCTTGCCCAGCTTTACTCGCCTTTCTGCAGAGTAATAGAATACAATGCGCTTTCGATCAAATTGCCATTCGGCGTCCACGAGTTTCAAGGGAAGGTTGCGCCGCTTGGCAGCCTGCTGAGCGGCAATGAGAGCTTGGTCTTCCATAACGCGATTGGCCTCGTGCCTCTTAAGATCCTTGTCGGATGCCACCCGGACGACATAACCGGAGGCCTCCGATTTTTTGGCGCGCAACCGCACGAGTTCACCGGTCATCGTTATTCGACCGAAGTCCAAGCCGCGATGTGCGGATACGACAATGCAATCCCCAGCAGATACAGGCAACTGTCTGTTGTTGCGGTAAATATGTGTACGCCGGGCCTTAAAGGCTACTTCGACAAAGCCAAAATGGTCAATGCCGGGTGCCTTGGTTGAGGTGGGCAGCCAGTCGTAGACCTGGACTATGGGACAGCCGGTTCCGCAGCCGGAATAACCACCCGCTTTGCTGCCACAACTGCAGCCTCCGCCTGTACTGCACGAACCGCACCCCATAGACCCCGAAAGGAAGTTTTGGCTGCAATACGCCGAAGCTGTCGCAACGTTCTGAATGCTGAATGTTGCAGGCTCAGGGCGAATGACCTGGTTGTGACTTTGTTGGCCCCCGAGTCAAATGGCCACTGGGAAAACCAGCGTATAACTGAAGGGTCTGGATGTTGCCTTATGCTTCGTGGTAGCAGCAAGGCGCCGTTCCCTCAGGCTTAATAAGAGGGGGGAGCCCCCCAAGGGGATCTCCATTTCAGAACAGAAAGGCGGTCCGGGCGATTGTTCTAATAGAAATTTTCTCGCCCGGGAGTGCCTAGGCCTGCCCTTTACCCAGATCATTCTGACTTGACTTTGGTTGTTTGGTCGTTTAGATGAGCGGCCTGTTTGTGCAGAACCAGATCCTCCGCACATTGAGCCCGCCCGTGTCGGTCGCCCGTTTGGAGCAGAGGAGAGCGGAGCAATTACTTGAAACGCGGGCCGACTGGGCGCGGTCGGTCTGTGAAACCTTCCAGTTCTTTGATGCCCACGGTCGGGCGCAGGTCGGCTCCTGCAGCCGGGCCCTGTCGAAGCGGGCCGACCGCGGGGGGATGACGTGACCCCGGCCATGGTCCGGACCGCCGTGTAGCGGCCAGGCCCGCACCCAGACCCAGGCGGTCCCCCCGCCGGACGGGCTGCACCAGGTGCGGGGGCTGTCGGTTATTCTGGTGGAGACCCGGGCGCAGCGGGAGCGGTGGAATACCTACCCTCCTGACCCACGAGCATCCCCGCGGGGCGAAG
>JAAXGT010000111.1 GCA_012271205.1 Rhodothermales bacterium | reverse complement strand
TAGGTAACGGATTAGGCCGGCCGATTATGGAGCACCGAAAAAGACAGGGTTTGGAAGGGCGAGGTTTTGTACTGGACTGAAGTCCACCCCTCCGAGCCGTCTGGGCGAGGCGAAGGAGAATTCCACGGTGTCCGAGAACCCGGAATGGTCTATACGTCCGGCGTGGGGACCGGGGCGGACTCACCGCTGCCCCGAGTCGAGCGGGGCCGCATCGGGAAGGAGGAACTCCATAGCCGATGAGGCCCGGCGGTGAGCAGTCCGATCCGGCCCTAGTAGCAAGGAAGTGGGCGAAGGGCCGGAGCCGAGGGGAATCCGCTAACCAAAGTACGCGCCGCACTCTGAAGCGGGGGAAGCGTGTCCCCGGCGGTGGAGCGGATACGGCGGGCGGCGACCCACGGCTGGCCGTTGGACCTGCGGCCGGAGCCGGATGCATGAAAGTGCCCGTCCGGATCGGTGCGGGGGGCCGGGGCAACCCGGGTCCCTACCGCGATGTGCGCCAAGCTAGGCGCACAGACTATAGCCCTGCGCCGGCGAAAGGGCCATCAGCTGCAGGTAGCCCCGCAGCACAGGCTCATCATGGTCGTGCTCCAGCGTCCAAAGTGCCGGACGGTGGCGGGGTAAGCATGACATGCTGTCGGTTGGTGAACGAAAGTCCGGTAGGGCACGAAATCTCCCGTCCAGAACGGCCATGCTATGATATCTGCTAGTCAGGGCTTGCCAGAAAAACCAAGGTCATCCAATACTAATGCTGCACTCTCGTCCTCAAGAAAACCTTGCCACACGGCTTGCACTACAGCCATGTCGCTCAACAATACAATTGTGGGTACACCATAAATCTTCAACAAATGGAAGGGCAGTGTTACTACTGAGTCCACAAATACGCCGGCTTCTTCAAGAATCATTTTCTGCAACCGCACGGATCCGCTTGTGTCGACCGCTGCGACAACTTGAACGCTGTGTTGTCCTTGGTTACGCATGATGATCAGCTCCTTGTAAAAGGGGTAGCTCAGCTTGCAATAAGGGCAACTGGGCGCGAGCGCCAAAAGCAACATGGCGTCCTGTTCGGAATTAATGTAGCGCTGCATGTCAGGCAGCACATCGCCTACGTCCAACTCCGCATATGTAGCCGGGGCTCCGAAGAACATAGTATATGCAAAGATTGCCGCTGTGATGACGAACAGTATATGGACGCCCCACTCCAGCAGGCGGGCATTCGATAATTGTTTCATGGTGTCACGTAATCAGCCTGACGGCCGCTCTATCGCCCACACGGAAACCGTCGAATCCTGAGACTGGTAGATCCTGTCGTTCTTGACATAGGTATAGGTATTCACGGGCAATCGCATGGAATATTTGTAATTGCCCGTCCCTACATCGTACACGTCGACAGCACCTCCGGGAATGTTTGTGTGCACAAATAAGTGCTCGTTCTCTACCGCAATTGGACTACCAGTTAGTATTTCGCCAGTGACACGGCGCGCTTGTGTGCCTCCCAGCATCCTATGTTCTACGTCAGGTTCTTCAAAGTCCGCGTAATCAGGCGTGGTCCGAGCGTAGACCATAGATCCGTCCGGGGCGTATCTCAGAACGATCGGAAACCTTACTAATGCATAAATCAGATGTTCTTGGTATGTATTTAGCCATCCGCCAGTCCACAATCCTATTTCATCTGGCTGGGTGGCAAAGCGGTCAAAAGCAACGACATCATCCTCGATCCGAGACTCCAACTCCGCATCGAAGTGATTTGCAAACAACGTATATTCACGCCCACCGTCGGTCCTAGCGTATCGCCATGGTTGGTGTGATACAGGCCTGGATCTAATAAATGTACCGTCCATTTCATAAAACGACACCTTTCGACCGTAGCTGTCCACGATGTAAACAATAGAGTTTCCGCTAACACCAAAATCGCTAATGCTAAGAAGTTCGCCAGGTGCTTCGCCAACGCCGGTACCATAGGAGGTCACGTATTCTCCATTCGAGGAAAAACGAAAGACTTTGTCAACGCCATAATCCACCACATAGATGTGGCCCTTGGTGTCGGCAACTACCGGCCCTAGATCAAAAAGCTTTACGTCCGAATCAACGGGCAGCGTCAGAACATGGTGTAGCGAAATATCAGCATACACACGCCCGGACGCGTACTGTTCAGTTATGGGTTCGATGTTTAACTGCTCAAAACGAATGGCCGCGTCGTCCGCGGGCGGGCGACAGGCAGCTACCGTAAAAAAGAGCAAGCATCCGATGGCATACACCATTGGTGTACGCCATCGTTTACTAGTCACGCCACGGATGAGATCCGCCACACGTCTGCTTCCACTTAAAGCACTGGTTTATGATTCCGAAGCTTATATCGCTAAGGTAGCAATTCATACACGTCAGTTCTGCGCAGGATATCGCTAGGCCCCCAGTGCAACCTACAGCAATACAGGCCTTGTTCGCCTCTGCGCCACACTCGGGAATCACGGATACGGCCGTGCTATCAGGCCCCCACGCAAGCAAGCCGATAAGTAGCGCAGTCAGTGATAGGGAAGCCACAATGCGAAACAATCTAACCTTCATGTTCTGTCACCTTTTTTATGGATGAAGCATACCTAGGCACCAAACTGAAAAAATCTTGGGGTCGCCCACCAAGCATCCGCCTTCATCGGTATCGCAGCATTTAAGCTCCCAACACCGTAGATTATAATGGCTACTACAAAAGGTAGAGCATTTTCCATTACACAGGATTACTTTGGTCTCCCCGCTGCTGGGGGCAACTGTGAAGCTCAAGACGGCCAGTACGATTGCGGCCACGAGAGACACAACAGTGCGTAGCACGGAGCGTCCTTGAGCGCTTTTGGAGAAGAGGCCGGTAATGGGGATCATTGGGATGGTTGTATTTGGCAAGCGAGAGTGTACGATAGTGGAGTCAGGGGGTGGTGCGGTGCCGTTAGGGTACGGTGCATTGTCCGTCGCTTTCTCTACGGAGCTCAGTGCGGCTCCCCCAGGTCCGTTTCCCCTCCCCTGCTCGTCGAACCGGACGGGCGGATTTCCCGCATCCGGCTCTCAGCTCTTGACTCATTGAAGCCAAGGCCGATTCTACAATAGGTGGGAAGTTAGTCATGATAATTACCGGTTGGTTGGTGAGAGACGACATCGGAAGATACAAAAAGAGGGGGGTATGAAGAAAACGTGAAGAAAGGGTGAAGAAATCGTATGTATTTTTCAGAAAAGAGTGAATATCTGGTGACATTAGAGCCTCTTGCAAAACCCCTGATTTGAAGGATTTTTCCGTCTGGGGCGGAGCAGTTGCCGATTACGGCCTGGCGCCGACTTCGTACCGTTTCCGGGTCGTAGGGATTCGTACCTGTTGGAATAACAGACAAGGGACGGGCCTTCTTGTTTGGGTATCTTCGGAGTTGTAACCAAAGCGAAGAACCGGAGGCCCCCGGTCCCGGGGAAAGCAAGTACGGGGTGGGGGGATCCGGGGCCCACGGACGCGCTTTCCCCGGATGGAAGAAGGGCGGGGCCCTAGGGCCGGGCGTCACAGGAAGCTATTTTAGGTATGGGAGAGGGTGCCGGTCGAGGCGTGCTGCCGAGCCTTGCGGGTCGCCGGCCGGGTACCAATCCCTACGCCATTCGTGGACCGTTTGAGGCCGGCTCAAGCTCCTCACCTGCAACGGCTCAACACTTGGCAGACGCCCATTTATTCAGAGCCTTCATCACACGCTAAAACCCGCCAAATCAAGAGTTTTGCAAGAGGCTCAACAGATTGCCAATTCTTGTTGACAAGGTTCGCACAAGTCATGGGGTAGGTGAAACAGCAACCAAATCCCTGTACAGTACCCGCCGACCAACCATGCCCACGACTACGTGGTGCATTTGCTTAAATGTACCCATGCCGCGAACGTTATGCTTGCCAGCGGACTGATCCACATAGCGCTGTAAATGCTTCTTGTTGATCTTGTGGAAATACCGTGATATGCCCGCTTGAACATATTCCCAAATGATTCAAGCCCATTCGTGTGCGCCATGCCGCTCACCCATTCGCCAACGGAGTGCTTTACCGCTTCGTGCTGCATCCCGATCATGCCCCTGTAGGCAGCGGCTTCGTCGGTGTGCACACTAACAGCCCGTGGATAAAGTCCTTTCTAGAGTTGTCTGAGTCGTGTGGTATCTTAGGAAGCGCTGTTGATCAGAGCTCCTTAATATAGACGCGCAAATATTCTATACTGGACGACTTTTAATCTGCAATTAGCCGACGCCTATCAAGCACTCCTCGAGTGACCATGCACGAGCCACTTTATCCGCGATTTTTGCGGCAGCAAATAGATACAGAACTACGTGATCCGCGGATCATGCTGCTCTGTGGCCCGCGCCAATCGGGAAAGACCACCCTGGCGCAACGCATCTCGCGCAACGCGATGTCATTCTTTCCTTCGACAACACCACTACGCGGGAGGCCGCATCCTACGATCCGGTGGGATTCATTCGCGATCTCGATCGCGCTGTAATTGATGAAGTGCAGCGGGTACCGGACCTCATCCTTGCAATCAAGCGATCCGTGGGTACCGATAAGCGTCCAAGCCGGTTTCTGCTAACGGGATCAGCGAACCTCATGGCCTTGCCCTGCGCGGCCGATTCGCTCGCCGGGCGTATGGCCATAATGCATCTGTTGCCGTTGGCCAAGCGGAATTGCAAGGCCATCACCCAAGTTTTCTAGAGCAGGCTTTTGCGGGCGTGGTTCCTGCATGCAGGAACCACAAAGTAGGCCAAGACCTCGTCAACACCGTCCTTTCCGGTGGCTATCCAGAACCGTTATACCGGCCCACTTGGAATCGCAGACGCGCTTGGTACACCAACTATGTAACGGCCATTATTCAGCGCGATGTGCGCGATATTGCCCGGATTCATCGGTTGAGCTTGATGCCGAAATTGCTTGCAATCCTGGCCGAGTATTCGGGACAACTCATCAACTACTCGAGCGTCGGTGCCGCGGCTGGGCTCAATAACGTTTCAGCACGGACGTACATTGGCATCCTTGAAAATCTTTACCTGTTGAAATCGCTGAATTCCTGGTACAGCAATACGCTGAAACGCCTCGTCAAAGCACCCAAGCTGCAGTTCCTTGATTCCGGACTCCTAGCAGCACTCAAAAACATTGATCCTGAGCGCATTCGCCGGAACCGCGCACTGCTTGGCCCGCTCCTGGAGAGCTTTGTTTACGCCGAATTGCTCAAGCTGGCAAGTTGGACAGACGATCACTTCACGTTCTCTCATTTCCGTGATAAGGACGGCAAGGAAGTCGATTTTGTGATTGAGAAGCCGGGAGGCGAACTCGTTGGCATAGAAGTCAAGGCTGCGGCCACTGTACACCATAGAGCCTTCTCCGGCCTGCGTAGCCTTGCTGCTGCATGCGGTGACCGCTTTAAGCTGGGCATTATCCTCTGTGATAAGGATGAAACCATACGATTCGGAAACCGCCCCGCCGCTGTGCCACTATCCCCGCACTATGGTCGTGACTTGGGCCGCATACTGGTTTTTACCCCTATAATGCGCCTCCGACCGGCTCGCAGTTCGCATGTTCAGCACGGCAAAATACTGCCGTGAATGCGGCTATCTGATGATTCCCGTGACCGATCAGGTGGTCGCTCACGGCTTTGCTGTGCCGGCCTTTTGTTGCGTGCACTAACCAAGCAATCCGAACAGCTACAGGAACAGCACCGCCCGAGCAGCAGTCTCTGCCAACCTCAACTTCGGGCACAGCCGTTCACATCAGTGGCAGAAGCGTCTCTGCCGAGCGGCGCACGTGCATGTCATAGAATTCGGTGCTGAAGACACTGCTGCCGTGATCCTCCAAGAATTTGCGCTCGGACTCCGTTATCCCTTCGGGAGTCTCGTCTACGCTCCCCGGAAACCGGTCCGCCGGCGTGCGATCCAGCGGCGGACAAAATTCCACGGAAAGCGCTCCGTCATACCCCACTGCACGCAGCGCCTCCACAATCGCGGGCCAATCCAGACTTCCCATGCCGCAGGCCATACGGTTATTATCGGCTACGTGAAAATTGACCAGTCGATCCCCCGCCTCGTGAATGGCAGCAATCGGATCGTCCTCCTCGATATTCATGTGGAATATATCCAAACATACGCCGCAGTCCGGTCCCACTGCTTCCGCCAATGCCTTGGCCTGCGCACCACGATTAATGAAGTAGGTCTCGAACCGGTTGATGGGCTCAACACCAATCTTGACCCCGCAATACCGGCCGTGGGCATTGATCTCTTTCATCGCCTCCACGCACCAGACCCACTCGCTGGCGGGTGTGGAGTCCGGCACGATCTTCCCAACCGTACTCGGTACTACTGATATCACTTCACCACCCAGTTCCATAATCATGGTGATACAGTCCTTGACATACTTCACGGACTCAGCCCGCTGCGCTTCATCCTTGGCCAAGAGGTTGCGCTTATCCAGCATGAGTGTCACGCTGCCCCAGCAGCGTACGCCATGTTGGTCAAGGAGCGACCGCACGGCCTTGGTATCGTAACTGTAGGGCTCGCCTTTGATTTCGAGACTCTTGTAGCCGTACTTCGCCAGCCGCTTTACGGTGACCTCAATGGGCTCTACCTTCATCCAGTTATGTATGGCAAGATGCATCGAACAGCTTCGTTGGGTGTATTGTCAGTATTAGGGCCAAGTTAACAGATTCGGCTCAGATTACTTCCCGTTCTGCACCGGGGAATGTCGGGTGAATCAGTCCTTCTGAATCCAATGTGGCGCCAGGCCAAGACACCTATTTCATGAATCGTGAAGGCAAACAACGGGTCCCCTGGCTATTGAATAGCGACTATAGGAATGCACTGCGGTCCGGATGCGGGGTTGTGTTGCCAGCCACTCAGTTTTCAGGCATACTGCGTGTCAAACGGGCTGCGGTTATCCGCCGAACAAACTCGTCAGCAATGACGCCAACCAGTATCACGGCACCAATAATTGCAAACTCCAGTTGGGTGGGAATACCCAAAATGTTAATGGCATTGTAAAGCAGACGCAGCACGGCCGCCCCAATCACGACACCCAGAATCGAACCTTCACCACCTCGTAAGCTGCAGCCGCCAAGCACGGCTGCTGCAATAGCATACAACTCGTAGAAATTGCCGTGCACCGCTGGCTGTACCGAATTGACGTCCAGTGCAAACAGTACACCTCCTAGTCCGGCCGTGAGAACCGCAATCACATAGGCCAAGATTATCATGCGGTCTGTATTTATCCCACTGAAGCGTGCGGCTTCTTCATTGTGTCCCAATGCCATCATGTACCGCCCCCAGATCGTGTGGTTTAGAAGCGCGCCGGCCAATAGGGCCAACAAAACCATGATCGCGAACGGAATTGGCAGCCCAAAAGACTCCGTTATCGGAATGCGTCCAATCGCAAGCTGACGCAGTCCCTCGAAGGCCGAACCAAAGCCCTGCGTTTGATCACCAGTTATCCAGCGTGCCAGCCCACGGTAGAACAGCAAGCCACACAGCGTCACCACAAATGGTTGCAGGTTGAGCTTGGTGATGAGCAGCCCATGTAGAAGCCCCAGCACGAGCAGCACCACGACCAAAACCAAAAACACCGTAACGAGCGACCAACCTGCCTCAACGAGAAGCAGGGGTACCAGCACACCGACCAGTGCAACAACGGAGCCAGCGGCCAAGTCGATGCCGCCAGTAATGATCACAAAGGCCGCACCAATGCTGATTATGCCAAACAAGCCCGTCCACCGGAGCGTGTTCTGCAGATTGTACGCCGTAAGAAAATTGGGCTCAAGCAGCGCCGTCAGCACAAACACGGCCACCAGCACACCGCTAATGCCCAGTATTTTTTTCATTTTCTTCCGTTATGTGACACGCACGCTGCTCTGACGAGATGCGTACGAAAGCTCATGCCCGGTAGCCAGATGCATTACAGCTTCCTCGCTAAGGTCGACAGCCGGCAATTCACCTGCAATCATTCCATCGTGCATCACTAACACGCGATCCGACAGGGCCAGAATTTCTTCCATTTCGCTGCTCGAAAACAGAATAGCCATTCCTTCGGCCGCCAATGCCTCCATGGCGCGATAAATTTCCTGCTTCGCACCAATATCAATGCCCCGCGTTGGCTCATCCATTAAGAGCACTCGCGGATTGTGCAACAGCCACTTACCCAAGACAACCTTTTGCTGATTGCCGCCCGACAAATGTCGGGTGGCTTTACCCGGGTGTGCACCGCGAATCCCCATTTGCACAATCATGGCTTCGGAAGCCTGTTTCTCCCAAGTCTTGTCCAGAATACCACCCACGACGTGGTTGCGATGCAGCGCACCAAGACTCAGGTTAGGTGAGGTTGCCATCGCCAATACCAACCCTTGTGTCCCGCGATCTTCCGGAACCAAGGCCATACCGCAGGCGATAGCACTGCGTGGCGAGGACGGCGTTACAAGGCAACCACCCACCCTCACGAGACCACCAGCGGCGGGGTCAATCCCGAAGAGCGTTCTAAGCAGTGCAGATCTTCCCGAACCTACCAGACCGGCCAACCCTACGATTTCGCCCTCAGCAAGAGTAAAGGAAAGAGGGGAGGCTGATCCGTTCAAGCATACGAGATCTCGCACATCCAACGCGAGGGGGCCAGACGCCATACGGGTGCGCTCGAACACGCGCGCAACGTCGCGCCCAACCATATTGCGCACCATTTCGTCCCGACACATATCCTTGCCAGTGAGATGTCCTGTCACCTGACCATCCCGAAGCACAACTACCCGGTCCGCGATTTCTTCCACCTCACCAAGACGGTGCGATACATACAATATGCTGACTCCCCGATCGCGAAGGTCCCGAATTACCTCAAATAGCTTTCCCGCTTCGGATTCAGAGAGGCTGGAAGTAGGCTCATCCATGATAAGAAGCCGGGCCTCGCAGGAGAGGGCGCGCGCTACTTCGACCAGTTGTCTTTTCCCAATGGAGAGTGCCGACACGAGTGTGTCCGGTGCAATATCCAAGCCTATGCGCTTAAGTACTGCCGCCGCGGCTTCCTGCAACTCGCGACGCTTCATCCATCCAAACTGGTGAGGCTCGCGACCCAAGAATATGTTTGCAGCCACGGTCAGGTTGGGAAGCAGGTTCAGCTCTTGATGAATCAGGGCGATGCCGAGTTCGCCACCTTCGCGTACAGTGCGCAGATTTACTTGTTGGCCGTCCACAAAGACTGCACCCGAATCCACTTGAAGCACGCCGGCAAGAATCTTCATAAGCGTGCTCTTTCCAGCGCCGTTTTCACCAATTACGGCAACAACTTCCCCGGGATGAACGGCAAGATCCACGTCGCGCAACGCTACCGTACCCGGAAACCGCTTCGTGATCTTGCAGGCTTCCAGAAGTGACTCCGTCGATATGTCCCGCGGCATGGCTGCGCGCTTACTCCCCTATCAGTTGCCGGAGCTCTGTTTCAAACGCGTCCACGTTGTCGGCCCTGATCATGCGCGCCGGGATGTCAATAAACTGATTGCCCGGAAGCACGGACCGGTCGCCGCGGGCCAGTGCCGCCAATACACGAACCGACTCGAACCCGTACTGGTAGGGATTCTGGACGACCGTGCCTACAATCGTCCCGTCCCGAATAGCCTGCAGTGTAGCTTCGTCTTCGTCGAAGCCGACAATGGTGATCTGATCGAGTTTTCCGGCTTCGCGCACAGCTTCCAGGATTTGCGGCGGATTATAAACGAAGAGCCCGATCATCGCATCCAAATCCGGATAACGGGCCAACACCTCTTCAGCTTGACCCTTGGCGCGTGCAAAATCGAACTGGTCCACACGCGTGTCCAGAATGCTGTACTTGTCATTACTGATGGGGGCATCTACCGGGTCGCGCCGCGTGGCGTCTGCAGTGCGATCCATAAGCTCATCAATAACCCCCTGCAAGCGCAAGTCAGCGTTTAGCTGGCCCAAGAGTCCAATGAAGAGCACGACCGATCCACCCTCCGGCAAAGCGTCCTTCAGCAACCGGCCGCACATTCGACCTGCCTCATAATTATCCATTCCCACATACACGAGACGGTCACTTTCCGGAGCATCAGAATCATGGGTGATGAGGTGAGCCTTACTGGAGATTTCGTCCAGCAGCCTGCTTTGGTTGGCCGGATCTGTAGGACTAATGGCAATGCCATCCACTCCTCGGGCCAACAGACTCTGCACCATGCGACTTTGGCCTGCCGCGCCATCTGGCGGCATCATGACCTGCACTTCCACGTCAAAGGAATCCGCTGCAGCGTTTGCCCCTTGTTCGGCAATCGTCCAAAAAGAAGCGATCCCGTTGGTCACATAACCAACTAGCGGCCGCCCAACAGTGTCTGAAGATCTCTGGCATGCTGCCAGGCTCAGCACCAGACCAAACGCAATAAGTGATACGCGTGTCGCTGCGCGACGCTTCGGCTTTAATTGCTTCATGCCTCTTGACGTGTCAGACTGCGAAGGAGCGCCCTCCGCTTACTGTGATAAACTGCCCGGTTACAAACGACGCTTCGTCACTGGCCAAATAGACCGCTGCTCCGGCCACGTCTCCAGGGATTCCCATACGCCCGGCGGGCACTGTTTTCAAATATGCATCCTTGACAGCCTGTGGATCGCTGGCATGGCGTTCGACCGGTATCCAGCCCGGCGAAATCATGTTTACTGTAATTCCAAAGGGAGCCAATTCCGTTGCCAGACTGCGGGAAAACCCAACCTGCCCTCCCTTTGCCGCCACGTAAGCTGTAAACGGTGCCACACCCAGCGAAAACACCTCGGAGATAATATTGATGATGCGGCCCCAGCGTCGTGTTTTCATGTCAGCCAGGCAGGCCCGCGTCAGCAGGAAAGGGCTTTTGACAAAGAAATCCAGCATTTCCTGATAAAACGCCCAGTCGTAATCCTCAATGCGCCGCTGGGGCTGCATGGGGGTGGCATTGGGAACGAGAATATCCACCGGACCCAAGGTTTCACGTACTTGCGCGACCATGTCCTTCACGGCCGCCTCATTCGTCACATCAGCCCGCACAAGCATGCCCGTATACCCAGACGCCCGAAATACATCGTACGCTTTATGCCCCCGCTTTTCGTTATTCGCGTAATTAAGTGCCACTTTGGCACCCGCTTGGGCCAAGGCAAAGGCCATAGACTTGCCTAATCCGGTTGAACTGCCCGTCACAAGGGCGACACGGCCTGAAAGATCAAAGGGCACTGTAATCAAAGGTCAAGAGCACAAAAAGGTGGGCTGGCCCGTACACATACCCGGACCGGCGACTGATGAAGGGCCTAAGCGGTCTCTCTCGCATACCTCAGGCCAAGACACCTTCGATGATATGGCCGCCTACGTCTGTAAGGCGGATGTCACGCCCGCTGAATCTGTACGTCAGGTGCTCGTGCTCCAGCCCCAAAAGGTGCAGCATGGTAGCATGCAGATCGTGAATGGTCGTCACGTTCTCTACCGCGCGATAACCGTATTCATCAGTGGCCCCGTACACAGTACCGCCACGAATCCCAGCCCCCGCCAGCCAAATACTGAACGCGGACGGATTGTGATCTCTCCCATTCGTGCCTTGCGCGAACGGCGTGCGTCCAAATTCCCCGGCCCAGATAACGAGCGTATCTTCAAACATTCCGCGGGCCTTTAAATCACGCAAAAGGCCTGCTATGGGTTGATCCACGGCATGTGCGTTGCGTTCGTGCCCGTCCTTCAGATTGGCGTGCTGATCCCAGCGGTCTGCAGCCACGCGCGGACATGTAAGTTCAATAAACCGGACGCCGCGCTCGACCAGACGGCGTGCCAACAGGCACTGGCGTGCATAAATCTGCGTGTTTGGATCATCGGAGTCCATACCGTAGAGCTTTTTCGTCGCTTCGGTTTCACCGGAAAGATCCACGAGCTCCGGCACTGACGCCTGCATGCGATAAGCCAACTCATAATTCGTAATTGCAGATTCAACCTGCTCGGCGTGTCCGATGCGACCTAGGAGATGCTTGTCAGTGCGACTCATCAGGTTAAGCTTTCGTCGCTGAATCTCCGAAGTGGGCTCTAGAGGGTCTATGTTGGCCAGTGGTAAGTCTCCAGCCCGGAATATTGAACCCTGATAGGACGCGGGCAGGAAGCCGCTGTTAAAGTTGTCGAGCCCGCCTGGTGGAATCAGGCCACCATCCAGCACAACGTAGCCTGGCAAGTCCTGATTCTCACTTCCGAGACCGTAGTTGATCCAAGCTCCCATGGACGGACGCCCTTGTATACCAATCCCTGTGTGGAGGAAGTAGTTGGCGTTCGTGTGCTCCGGAAAGTCCGCCACCATGGACCGAATCACGGCCAAATCGTCAGCACACTGGCCCACGTGCGGAAAGAGGTCGCTGACTTCCATACCGCATTCACCGTAGCGCTTGAAATCCCAAGGACTCTTGAGAATCTTACCGATGCTGTTGAACTGCGTGGCATCCACCGCAAACTTGTCGTACGGACTCTCCCCATGCTCGCGAGCGAGGCGCGGCTTGGGGTCAAAGCTGTCCACTTGGGACACGCCTCCATCCATGTACAGAAATATGATGCTGCGTGCCGTGGGGACAAGATCTGTGGGCTTCGGGTGGAGCGGATGCGGGCGCGGCTTGGCAACCTGGCCCAGCACCCGCCCGAAAGCCGAGGAGCCCATGAGGCCCATGAGCGCAACGCCGCCAAATCCGTTGCGGCACATCGTTAGCATTTGGCGACGTGTCATGCGACACATCAATCGGTGAGGAGCAGACATTAGACCAAGTAGATAAATTCCTTGAGATTCAACACCACATGGCAGTACGCAGCCCACAGTTCTTCGCTTCCCATGACTTCACCGGCTATCAGCTCCATCCGCTCTGCCTCCTCGTTAATAAATGCAACAGCCTGCACTAATTCATCTTCTGTAGGCGTGCGAGACAGTGCCCGCAAATAGATCGCTGACACACGGGTTTCTATATCCGCGTGTTCCAATGAAACCAAAGCTTTCGCCCACACTCGGGCCTGCTCGGCTACGAGCGGATCATTCAGCATCGTCAGCGACTGAGCCGGAACATTACTGGAATTCCGCGCACCAAAGGTAGAAAACGGAATTGGCGTGTCAAAAGCCAACATCATAGGCGACAGGAAATTGCGCCGCACCGCAATGTAGAGACTGCGCCGCCCGTTGCCGTCCAGTGGCCCACTGACCTCGGGCCGCCCGCGCCCCTTCATGAATTCGGTCAGGTGTATGGGTACCGGTGGCCCGTACATGCTGGTATCCAGCCTTCCGGATACCGCTAGTACACCGTCGCGGATCGCTTCACCCTCCAAGCGCCGTACGGAGTAGTGGGAAAGAAGGAGGTTTTCGGGGTCTGCCTCCAATGTACCCTCAGGAGCATTGGTTGACCGCTGGAATGCTTCGGAAAGGAGAATCTCGCGAAGAATACTCTTTACGGACCAGTCCAGCTCGGTAAAACGCATCGCCAGATAATCCAACAATTCTGGGTGCGTAGGCAAGGCTCCCTGGCCGCCAAAGTTGTCTACGGTACTAACAACCCCACGTCCGAATGCGTGATGCCAGAGGCGATTGACCATTACGCGCGCGGTAAGCGGGTTGTCTGGGTGGGTTATGGCTTCGGCCAAATCCAGGCGACCGCTAGCCGACTTGGTAAAGGGTTGCCCTGCAGGATCCAACGCCGTCAAAAAGCGACGCGGTACCGGATCGCCAACCGGTGTCTTGTAATTGCCTCGCCCGAATACGGCACTGGATACGCCATTGCCATCTGTCATGCCGATGTAGAACGGCAATTCTGGCAACTGTGCTTTGATACGTTTGGCCGTCCGCACCGCGGGACGCACATCAGGCCTTTGCAATGCTCCCATTCGCAGAGCACCGTTAAGGGCTGCAACGTGATCAGCTGTCGCGCGGAAGTTTTCCCACGCGCTGATTGCCTGAGCTACCGGAACGTTCTTAGGGACCAGCCGCGGGATTTCAGGTGTGGCCCCGTCGTGACCCACGGCATAAGCGACTTCGAAATACGACGAGTCATTGAGGACCAGTTGGTGCTGATCCATAAGGACCTGCTGTCTATCGTATGTACCCACCAGCAGTTCCACATAGGCTTTGCGGCCGTTCCACATGCCCACATCGAAGCGGTACGGCGCAAGCTCAGAACCCGAAATTTCCTGATCCAGCCCGCCATGAATAGGTGCGCGAATGAGTTGAAAGTTGTCGATTACAATCCGGATCACCGACTTGTAGCCGGCGGCCATGACCGTGATGGTATCGTGTGCAATAGTAAACGTAGGTGACCTCAGCGCGCCGGGTACTCCCACAATCAGGGTACGGCTACTCGCCACTCCTGCTTTCAGGCTGTCGAAGTCACCGCTTCGGACCACGGGTGCCCCCCACGCGCCCCGTCCCTCAAAAGCCGGACCGTGTGGAAACCAGCCGTCCAGCGTTCCACTTCGAAAGTCGCCCAGCATGGCCCAAGTGCGCATAGTGTCGGCCGGTGATACCTCCTGCCACCTGATTGCTGCAGGCACTGCGGGAACACCTTCCATGGAACCGCGCCAAAGCATGGCCACTTCGGTACGCAGATCGCGTCTCAAATCCTGAAGCGAATCCAAGCTCATGCGGTATCGTGTGGACAAGAGAGGAGTTGATGCAAATCGCGCACTCTCGACGATGCCGTAAAGCGAGTAATAGTCCGTAGTCGGAATCGGGTCAAACTTGTGATCGTGGCAGCGTGCACACGCAACGGTCAACCCCTGAAATGTCTTTGTGGTAACATCTATGATGTTGTCGATGCGGTCCGCCTCATCGATGCGTGTATCCACTGGACTGTGCTTCCCTTCGCCAAGCCCGAAATAAGCCGTCCCGATGGCTGATTCATTAAAGCCCTGCATCGGGTGATATCGTGGTTCCAAAACCAGGTCGCCAGCCAGATGCTCGGTAACGAACTGGTCGTACGGCACGTCTGCATTGAATGCCCGGATCAAATAGTCACGGTACTGCCACGCCCCTTGAATTGTGAAATCAAACTCATGCCCTTTTGCCTCTGCATAACGCACCAAATCCATCCAGTGCCGCGCCCAGCGCTCCCCAAAACGCGGAGACGACAACAGCTGATCAACGACTTTTTCATAGGCGTCGGGGGCCGTATCCAACAAGAAGGCTTCCACTTCTTCCGGCGCAGGTGGAAGGCCGGTCAGAACATAGGACGCACGACGGATAAGACTTGAGCGCGTGGCTGCCGGCGCGAGTTTCATTCCGCTTGACTCCAACCGCGCTTCGACAAACCGGTCGATAGGCTGAGCATCCGTTCGACCCTTTGGAATAGCTGGTACGACAGGAGGTATAAAGGACCAATGAGTCTTGTATTTGGCACCTTGTTCGATCCACTTCGACAACAGGGCGATTTCGCGCTCGGTCAGAACCTTGTTGGTCTTGGCCGGCGGCATACGGACTTCAGAATCATGCGAACTCACACGCTTTATGAGCAGGCTCTTGCGCACATTCCCTGGCACAACAGCCCGGCCACCCTCACGCCGCGCAGTGGCTCCTTCGAAAGTATCGAGTCTGAGCTCGGCCTCACGGGTGCTGACATCCGGTCCGTGGCAGACGTAACAGGAATTGGAAAGTATGGGCCGGACGTGGAAGTTGAAGTCCACCTCTCGGGGAAGCTCCTCCGCATAATCCGTGCGCCCACAACCTTGGACCACCACCGCCAAGATTGCGATGGCTGCAGATACGGCCCGGATGGCAGCGCGTTTGTGCATGAATGAGGCCCTAAAAGCCTATTATTGCAACCTACCATTATACGCGAATCTGCAATGATTTTTCAAGAAATGACCGTTATTCGTCTGACTCAGCCAACCACCATCCGGTCCAAAGTCATTAGGGCCACAGGCCTGCTGGCTGTGACCCTAATATTGGGCTGCGACGGCCCGGGGATGGTCGAGCCGGAATCACCTCAAGAGCTTACACCACTGCGTGAGGTGGCGCCATTCCCGGTAGGGTTAGCCTTTCAGTCCAGCCGCCTGCAGTCTGCGGCCTACACCCAAATTGCACAGACTGTATTCAGCAGCATTACCGCCGAATACGAAATGAAGATGCGGCATGTGGCCACAGGCCCGCTCACGTATACATGGAATAACGTCGATGCGCTGGTGGATTTTGCAGCGGCCAATGACCTGCAGGTACACGGGCACACGCTGGTATGGCATGAGTCTACGCCGCTGTGGCTGGAGAATTACGGAGGCAGTGACGATGATTTTGAGACCGCGGTGCGTGACTACATCACGGCGATGGTCGGACGCTATAAGGGGCGAGTGGTGAGCTGGGATGTAGTTAATGAGGCGTTTGAAGACAACACTGGCCAACTGCGCAACTCCGTATTCCGGCGGCGCATGGGAGATGACTACGTAGCACGTCTGTTTCAGTATGCGCGCGACGCGGATCCGGACGTGCTGCTATTCTACAACGATTACGGCACGATTTGGGATAATGCCAAGCGTGATGCTATGCTGGCAATGGTGGACGATTTTCAGCGGCGTGGCATCCCGATTGACGGTGTAGGTTTGCAGATGCACATCACGTATACATTTCCAGATCTGGACCGAATTACGGCGGTTATGGATTCCCTAGTCAGTCGGGGTCTGAAAGTGCATATTTCGGAGCTGGATGTGCGCGTTAATCCGGAAGGAGATTTGACTGCGCTCACACCAGCACGCAGCGAGGCCCAGAAGGCCCGTGTAAAGGACATTGTCATTGCATTTATGGACTTGCCCTCCCAGCACCGTTTTGCCATTACGCTCTGGGG
>JAAXGT010000107.1 GCA_012271205.1 Rhodothermales bacterium | reverse complement strand
GATCGGTGAGGTCAAGGCCCTCTTAAGGTGAACAAACAACCCAACTCCAACAACTGCTTTGTTTGCGGCCGCAGTAATCCATGCGGGCTGCAAATGGTTTTCTTTGATAACGGCAAGGACGAGGTAGTGGCAGACTACACGGTCTCCCGCGTCTATGAAGGGTATCCAGGTGTCGTGCACGGGGGCGTCCAGGCAGCCATTCTGGATGAAATTGTGGGTCGTGTATCACTAATTGATGATTTTCACCAGTTTATGATGTCTGTACGCTTGGAAGTGAAGTATCGCCACAAGGTGCCGGTCGAAGTCCCGCTGCGCATCATTGGCCGGCGGGAGAGCTTGCGGGGAAAGTATGGCCAGGCCCATGGCATGATATACTTGCCGGACGGTACGCTTGCTACCGAGGCGGCCATGATCTTGGTTCAACTTCCAAAAGACGTGTGGCAAGCGGCGCCGGCTGAATTGGGCTGGCGCGTTGATTTCTAGCGATCTGTGAGATGTGCATCAAGTATGGGCCTGAGCACGCGCCATACATTGTCGGCCACAATGCGCTGGCCTTCAGCATTGGGATGGATGCCGTCTGACTGATTGAGTGCATCTACACCTCCGACCCCCTCCAGCAGGAACGGGATGAAATGCACGTCCTTCTCTTCGACAAGATCTGTGAACAGTGCGCTGAAAGCCGCGGTGTAATCATCGCCTAGGTTGGGCGGCATTTGCATACCCGCCAAGAGTATGCTCACGTCGGCGAACGTGTCACGTGCCTGATCAATGATCTGCCGCAGATTATCCTTTGTAGCGTCCGGGGGCAGCCCACGCAGGCCATCGTTGCCGCCCAGTGCGATGACCAGCACATCCACGTTTGACCGGAAGAGCCAAGGCAGGCGCCTTAGGCCGCCGGCGGTAGTTTCTCCGCTCAGGCCTGCGTTAACCATGGTGACCGGCCAGTGGAGCGAATCTGCCCACAGTTGCAAGAGCGCGGGATATGCCTGATCGAGCGGGAGTCCGTAGCCGGCGGTCAGGCTGTTTCCCAGAAACAGTACCTGCAACTCTGCTTCGGTCGCGGAATCAATCGGCTCCAAAGCTCCCTGCGCAGGCTGATTTCCCGTAGTATTTGACGGTATAGGCGGGTTCGCATTACGTCCATTGCAGCCTGAGCACAGAACAGATAGTATTACGAGCGTGTATAGCGCCCCTTTCGTTCGAGCAAGTATCGAGACCGGTGGCGGAGGGGCTGGAATCCTGGGCAAAATCATGCTTAAAGTCGAAGCGCTTACGAAGGTATACAAAAGTGGTTCTCGGTTACTCAAAGTCCTGCGAGACGTGACTTTTCAAATTAAGGAGGGCGAGACCTGTGCCGTAATTGGTCCGTCTGGCAGTGGCAAGACAACGCTTCTGGGGTTATGTGCCGGGTTAGACCTCCCCACAGCAGGCACGATATGGCTAAACGGCACGAATCTCACGGCTTGTACTGAAGACGAGCGGACGGCACTGCGCCGGGACGCAGTCGGGTTTGTGTTTCAGACCTTCCGCCTTCTTCCAACCCTTACTGCGCTTGAAAATGTGATGGTGCCCGCTGAGTTGAGTGGCACGTCAGGTGCACGGGCACGGGCACGAGAGCTGTTGCAGGAAGTGGGACTCAAGGGTCGTGAGCATCATTATCCGGTCCAGCTCAGCGGTGGAGAGCAGCAACGGGTTGGCCTTGCCCGTGCCTTTATTAATCGTCCTGCGATACTGTTTGCAGATGAGCCCACGGGCAACCTCGATTCGGAAACCGGTACGCACATTCAGGAGCTGTTGTTTGATCTGAATCGCAATGCGGGAACGGCCTTGGCCGTCGTGACTCATGATTTGCAACTGGCCGATCGCTGTGGCAGAGCATTGCATCTTCATGGCGGGCGCATCACGCGGGATACGGCAAATTATGTAGTGTGATGAGGCTCTTGATTGACCGCTGGGTCTGGCAGATGGCATGGCGTGAGAGCCGGGGCAGCCGACGGCGCCTCATTCTGTTTTTATCGTCCATGATTGTGGGTGTCGCACTGCTCACCGCACTGACATCCATAGCCGACAGTCTGCGGAAGACAGTCGATGATGAGGCCCGCACGCTACTCGGAGCCGACATGCGATTGGAGTCGAACAGGCAGTTCGCGGATTCCACTGAAGCCTTCATTGATTCTCTGGGCGGTGAGCAGGTCAGGCGCACGTCCTTTATGTCCATGGTCGTATTCCCGAAACAGATGCGCACACGAATGGCCATGGTGCGCGGTACGGAGCCCGGGTTTCCCTTTTATGGTGTACTGGAAACCGACCCGCCCGAAGCAGCAGCACGGTACCTGGAATCGCAGTCGGCACTGGTGGACCGCGGTTTCATGGACAATTTTGGCCTTTCACTGGGCGATTCCGTTCAGGTCGGACAACAGCATTATTCGATTGCGGGTGCAATACTGAAGGCGCCGCGCGAAACCGCAATCAGTATGCTGATTATGCCTCCAGTGTACGTGCCACTGGCGGATCTGGACACTACGCTATTGCGCCAGGGTGCCTTGGCGCAGTACGAGATCTTCTTCAAATTTGAACCGGATACCGATCTCGAAACACTCAAGGAATCTGTATTGTCACGTGCACGCGAACACCGGGTTAGGCTGAGTATTCCCGACGACGAACTCGAGTTTTGGGGGACAGTGCTCTCTTTGTTCACGCGCTTCTTTGGTCTTGCGGGGTTTGCGGCATTGGTCTTGGGCGGGCTTGGCGTTGGCGGCGCAATTAACGCGCATGTGCAGCGGTGCCTGGACAATGTGGCACTCTTGCGCTGCTTGGGCACGGGATCGGACAGGACCTTGCAGGTTTACTTTGCGCAGGCCTTGGCACTGGGTGTTGTGGCAGGTACTTTGGGTTGTGTGGCCGGGATGCTCATTCAGTTACTCTTGCCCTTGGCTTTGGCCGACTTTTTGCCGTTTAGTATCCGATTTAATGTGTCTTGGTACGGAATGGCAATGGGCTTTTGCATAGGGCTATGCGTCACTCTGCTATTTGCCATTCTGCCCCTGTTGGACGTGCGACGCGTATCACCACTGCGCGCGCTGCGGTCTATAGTTGAGCCGTTGCCACCTTCCAGGCTTCGGTACGTGATATTCTTGGTTGTCCTCACAGGGCTGGTCGCAGTTGCTTACACGCAATCCGGCAGCATTTGGGTCAGCTTCAGCTACGCCTTCGCACTCGTGTTTGTGTTCGGAATTGTAGCCCTGCAGGCCCAGGGTCTGATTATGGTTGCACGTTTGGCCGCTGTCCGGGCGCGCCCCTATCCGCTCAGACAGGCGCTGGCCAACTTGCACCGGCCGGGCAACCAGACGCTCCTTATGATGGTCGCACTCGGACTCGGGACGTTTCTGGTCACCGTGCTTCTGATTGGAGAGCATATAACAATAGGCCGAATTGATGCACTGGGCGGAGAAGGGCTTCCGAATGCAATTATGTTTGACATCCAGCGCGATCAGCTGGACGGGATCAAGGAGGTTCTGGAAGAAAACGATGAGCCCATCTTCGAAATGCCGGCGCTGGTCAGCATGCGCATCCACTCCCGTAACGGTAAGACGGTCGCGGAAATGGAGGCAGATACGTCAGAGCATGTTACTTGGGCCTACAGACGTGAGTACCGGTCAACGTACCGCGACCGTCTAACTAGTGCGGAAGAGGTCGTCGAAGGTGAATTTGAGGGCGAGTATGAGGGTGAGGGGCCGGTGCCTATTTCTGTGGATGCGGACTTTGCGCGCAACGAATTGCGCGTTGGGATCGGCGACACGCTCGTATTCAATGTGCAGGGGAGCCTGGTTACTACGCGAGTAAGCAGCCTGCGCGAAATCAAGTGGGACCAGATGCGCTCCAATTTTTATGTGGTGTTCCCAACTGGGGTATTGGAGCAAGCGCCTCAGACATATATTATAACCACACGTCAGGGCAATCCGGAGAATACCGATAAATTGCAAGCGGCGATCGTGGCCAAATATCCTAACGTGACAGTGGTGAGCCTAGGCGCTATTCTGGAAGTTGTAAACCAGATAGTTGACCGCATCGCTTTTGCCATACGGTTTATGGCATATTTTTGCCTGATGGCTGGTCTGCTGGTTCTGGCCGCCTCAGTCATGATTAGCCGTCTGCAGCGAATCAATGAGAATGCACTGCTAAAGACGCTAGGCGCATCGCGCAGACAGGTAATTGCCATAAACGTCATTGAATACGTGATTCTGGGACTGCTTTCAAGTGCAACGGGACTCATCTTGTCACTGGGGGCGGCATGGCCACTGGCCAAGTTTGTATTCCGGCAGTCTTACGTTATTGATTTGTGGCAGGTACTGGCAGTCGTGGCCGCGGTCACCGTGATCACAGTTGGTGTAGGCCTGCTGAGCAGTCGCCGCATGTATGCGCGCCCCACCCTCGAAGTGCTGCGTGCCAACACCCAGTAGTATGGCCGGTATGTCCGTCTCAGCCGGTCATGTTGTGGCCATTCGCGCACGGTTGCAGCAGGTTGAAGAGCGCATCACGCAAGCCTGTCACCAAAGCGGTCGCTCTCGTGACGAAGTGACGCTTATTGGTGTAACGAAGACGTTTCCGGCTTCCTTGATTGCCGCAGCAATTGAAGCCGGACTCGAGGATTTTGGGGAAAATAAGGTGCAGGAGCTCATGAGCAAGCTGCCGAAGATTCCGAAGGGAAGCTGCCGGTGGCACATGATTGGCCATTTGCAGCGCAATAAAGCGCGCCAGGTGGCCTTGTACGCAGATTCGTTTCATGCTTTGGACAGCAGGCGGCTGGCTGAGACACTCAATCGCCATGCCGCCAGTTGCGGGCGCGTATTACCGTGCTTTGTGCAGGTAAACGTATCGGGAGAAGATACCAAATTTGGTGTCGGGGAAGGCGAAGCTGGCGAACTCATTGAACAGACGAGCGCACTTGCCAATCTGGAGCTGAAGGGCCTGATGACGCTGGCGGCACCTTCCCCTGAACCGGAAGTTTTTCGTGGCCAATTCCGCAAACTTAGCAGATTGGCCGAGAAGTACGCGCATCTCGGATGTACGGCATTATCTATGGGAATGAGTGGCGATTTTGAGGTGGCGATTGAAGAAGGGGCTACACACGTACGAATTGGTTCGGCTATTTTTGGTCCGCGTCAGTGACAATCTGAATTCAATTTCTAAAATAGACACCCAAATCCCAGACACAAAGACGCAGATCATCCGCGTGGAAGCCGCGGTGGCGGCTATACGGGAAGCTACTGCGGTGGCACCGCGAGTGGGCATAATTCTCGGCACCGGCTTGGGCCGGCTGGCAGACGAGATTGTTGTGGATCTGGCAATTGACTATGCGGACCTGCCGCATTTTCCTGTATCGACGGTAGAATCACATTCGGGTCGGCTTCTTTTTGGTAAGCTGCAAGGCATGCCTGTGGTGGCGATGCAGGGCAGGATGCATGTTTATGAGGGATATTCAGCGCGCGAAGTGACCATTCCGATACGGGTGATGGCCCGGCTTGGTATTGAGTCGCTGCTTGTTTCGACTGCTTGCGGCGGCATGAATCCACACCACCGGCGAGGTGACTTGATGTTGGTAACCGATCACATCAACCTCCAGGGAGTCAATCCATTGGTTGGTCCGAACGTAGAGGAATGGGGCCCCCGATTTCCTGACATGAGCGAACCGTATGATGCAGGGCTGCGCGATTTGGCCGAGCAGGTGGCACTGGACTTAGGCATTAAGCTGCACCAGGGCGTATACGTGGCTGTCGTGGGGCCCAATCTGGAAACGAAGGCGGAGTATCGCTTTTTGCGCGGCATTGGAGCAGATGTAGTAGGGATGAGCACTGTGCCTGAGGTGACGGTGGCGCGCCACATGGATTTGCGTGTGATGGCAATTGGCGTGATCACGGATGAGTGTTTCCCCGACGCGCTGGAGTCAGTCACGCTGGAACATGTTCTGGCTGCCGCCAACGAGGCCGAACCAAAGCTGACCGCGATAATGGTCGGGGTGGTCGGGCGGATGGCGACCCGGGATTAGAGCCGGGAGTTTTGCAATTGAGCTTGGGAAAGCGTGGTTATCTTCTTGAATCAGGAATTGGCTGCTTAGCAACCCGTGGAAGAAATGGATAGATGGACGGAGGCTTGTGCGGGAGCGAGATAGCACAGAAGCAGGAGAGGGCTGTGCGAGAAAGGGGCCTTTCTACCTGAATGGCCAGTATTCGACGCTGGCCGGCTGAAAGGGTCGAGAGGAGTCGACAACGGCCGAAAAGGGCGAAGAAGGAGTGAAATGGCGGTGGGAACGAGAGGGCAAGCACCGCTTTCGCAGTGGTGAGGCCCTGCAACGCCCACGGTGTGCCTACACCGAAGCGTTTTCGCATAAGCAGGCCCAAGTTGAAGGAGCCGCATGGATGAGCATCCGTTTTCGGACCTCCTCCTGCTCTCGAAGATAAACGCGGCGCCAGCCTCCGGTCTCTAGCCTGTGAGAGAATGCCCGCTCCAGCAGCAGCTTCCAGCTCTCATCTTGTGTGAACACCTCCTTCCATGTCTTAGGGTCAAGCTTTATCCTTTCGCCCGGTTATTGTCTTGGGTTTGTGGAACGGTTTACCTCGAAACCTGACAATAGGCGGTGACCTTTCTCTGTTTATCGATTCAGCAATTGACGGCCTGCGACATTTCAGCCGGGCCACAGCAAGCGATCATGACGGAAGCTGAGCTCGTTCTCGATACGAACATTGTTTCTTATCTGATGAAGGGAGGCTGGGGCGAGAGACGGCGGAGGGAGCTTGAAACAACTTTGCGCAACTTCGTTGTAGTTCCCTACGACCATAAGATCGCACGTTGTTACGGCCAATTGGTGGCGGATCGACAGAGATGAGGGAAGTCACTCGCCACGAACGATGCTTGGATCGCTGTTTGCGCCGTTCGGCACGCTATTCCGCTGGTAACGCATAATGCAAGGGACTTCGAAGGTATATCTAGGCTTGAAGTGATTACGGAGACGGTTGCGAATTCGAAAAACAAAAAGATTAAGGGTCATCCAAGGTGACTGCCAGAACACTCCAATTCGAGCCCGATCTCGATTTCCGGCAGCGAGCAGTTGATGCTGTCTGCGATCTGCCAGCCAAAGAACCGGCCATGTCCCGGTCTCAATCAGTAATCAGAAATTCCCTATTAGGACTCACCGTCCCCTCTAGACTACGATAGGATGAAAATGATACTCATCCCATTTTTACTTGGGCGGATGAAAGCCCTGTGTTGTGCTCTGCAGGGGTTGCTGCAGGCCTTGATCAGTATCTTGGCTGTGCACTTGGCCGGGGCCCAATGGCAAGACACCTATCAGCCCCAAGTCATAGTCGTTCAGTTTGAACCCGGCACCGTCATTGCCAAAGGGGCTACCACGACCGGCATGCCGATCTTTGATCGGACTGTGGCCACGTACAGGGTATATGCGATTGACCGCATCTTTCCGTTTCTGGATCACGTCAAGCCCACCGCCAAAACGGCGCGCAATCTCGCCGCACTCCGTAGGACCTATTATGTGCGGTATCACGCGGACGAGGATCCACGACGCGTAGCGCGGGCGTTGACTTCGGTCCGCGGCGTCGTGTATGCGGAGCCCGTATTGATCAACCGTCCGCTGGGGCCTGCGTCCTGGGTGGATCCCGATGATTCTTTATTGAGCGACCAGACGTATCTGAGGCATCTGCGTCTGCCGGAGGCATGGGATATCGTCAAGGGGGAAGAGGGTTCTTCTTGGGTGGTCATCGCCATCGTGAACGGTGGCAGAGATTGGTGTCATGAGGGTCTTCGCGCCAATATGTGGACCAACCCGGATGAGGTGGCAGGCAACGGCTTGGACGACGACAACGATGGGTTCATCGATGATGTGCACGGTATGAATTTTGCCAAGGGAGACGACACCGACAACGATCCCACGGGGCTGCCTGATACGCCCGGTAATGCTGGGCATGGCACTGTCGCTGCGGGCGTGGCGGGTGCTGTGACTGACAACACCATAGGGCTGGCCGGCGCGGCTTGGAATGCCAAACTCATGCATGTCAATACGGGTTGCAGTTGGGGCGGGACCTTTTGTTATACCTACGAGAGCGTGCTGTATACGGCTGCCAGTGGGGCCGACATCATCAATGCCAGTTGTTCAGGCTCCCCCTCGTCAGAAGCTCACCCGGAGGAGTTCCGGTGGATTAATCAAACGCTGGACCTGGCTACCGACTTGGGGGCTCTGGTGGTACCAATGGCAGCCAATGCCCTCGATAAAGATCTTTTTCCTACCTACTCCAGCAACCATTCTCGGGGGTTATCGGTAGGTGCCACGGGGAAGGATTCGCGCAGGAGGGCCTCCTTTTCGAATTACGGGAAGATCGTAAACGTGTTTGCCTGGCCGTAGACCTCTATCTCTACGGCCCCTGGTGACGAATACCACGATTTGGAATTGGGGACTTCCTTCGCGGCTCCTTTGGTGAGTGGGGTGGCTGCTCTGATGAAGACCCGGTTGTCCCACCTTTCGTCGGATGCCCTGCGAGAGCAGGTACGGCTTGCGGCGAGGCCATCGATGCGGAGAACCGGCGTATATGGGAGCGCTGGGACGAGGGTACGTCAATGCCGAGGTGGCGGTGTAAGCACCTACCGATCAGGGTGTACGCATAACGCGCTGGTCGTGGCATGATGCGGACGGGGACAATGTGATTGTTTCGGGGAACGAGGTGATGATCCGGGCGATCGTGGTCAATCACCTGGCGGACGCGCAGCAGTTGACGGTCGGATTGACGGCGGTGGAGTCGTATCCGTTTATCGATATGACCACGGCCGAGCACGATGTGGGCCGCTTGGCTCGGGCGATTCTGCTGAGGTCACGTTCCAGTTTACGGTGGATTCCAATGTGCCCACCAATAGCGGGGTACGCTTCTATATGCGTATTCGCGACGGGCGTTTGAGGGCAGTGCACAGACCAGCTCTCTTTGGGCGTCAAACGGTCAATTGAGGCGGTGCACGCGTCCCTTAGTGCGCTGTACACGGCGACCGCTGGTCTACCAATGGAGGGTGGGGATCACGACGGTTCCCACTGTGGCCAAGCTCGCGCAGTGGCATGGACTCTTGGTCCACGAGGTGTGGTTGTTAGCACTCGATCTGGAGTACAACAATCTTAGTGGGATGCTACCTGATGAACTGGGCACCTCCCCAATCTGTTGCGGCTGCGTCTGTATGGCAATACATTTACCGGGGAGATTCCCAGTACCTTGGGCAACCTTACGAATTTGGACCATCTAGGTAGCCTTGGTGTGGTGTCCTTACCATAATGATGATTATGCAGAAGCGGCGGCCAGTGCCGGCCGGCACTGACCGCCCTTCTGAAGCATCTCGTTGGCCGTCTTCGTCCAGACCCAGGGCCGGGGATGCTCGTTGCAGGTCTCGAGGTAGTCTTGGAGGCTCCGCTCCAGATCCGGTACGGAATGGAAGACGCCGCGGCGAAGCCGCTTTTCGGTCCGCGGGCCGAGGCATCGCTCGATCCGGTTCAGCCCCGACGCGCTGGTCGGCGTAAAGGGCCGGAAGAGGCGCTTCTGCCGCTCGATCCAGTCCAGGACCTGGGGGGCTGGGGGGGCGTAGTGATCCAGGATGAGGGGGATCACTGGGTTCTTGGGCCCGGCTTTCTCCACTGGGCGAAGGCATTTCACCCCCTCCGGGTGGCGGGGTACGTTTGGCCGATCACCTAGCCTGAGGTGCCCTCTTAGGCCCCGACAGGGACGGGGGGTCGGGGCGCTGGTAGTCGGGCGTCCGGGTTCCGCCGCGTCCGGTCCAGCGCTTGGATCGAACTCTTCTCCTCCAAGTGGAAGACCGCTGCGTTCTCCGGCGGGTTCAGCTACCGCCGGCCCCGTCTTGGAGTTTTTCCTCGAAGCGTGGATCGCGGCTCCCCTGGAAGGTTCGTACCCAGTGTATGGCTTCTGTCTGCACGAGTGCCCCACCCGATGCCCGAAGCGGTGAGGGGTACCGGCCGCCCGCGCCCTCGACCGGCCCGACCCGTGCAGGGCCTCCGGCGTCTCGATCGGCGTCGTCAGACGGATCACCTGGCTTCGGAGCTCGGCCGGGGCTTGGAAGCACGGCCGCCCGCCCGCGGGCGCTCCTTGGTCCTCCCTTCCCGCCCCTGCTCGGCAAAGCGCCGTCTCCAGCGGCCCTCCAGATTCGGGTCCGTTCCCTGCGCTTGGCCATGGCCTGGTTCGTCATGCCGTCTGTGGCCCTGAGCCCAATCTGTGATCGCTCTCGCCACCGGACCGACGCGCGGCGCGAATGCGGCCACCGTTCTAGGCATGGTCGGTTTGTCTCCCTCCGCTCGATGTAACGGCGACCCGCATGGGGTCTCCTTTTCTTTGAGTGTACGATGCGAGGAAGATAGCCCATTTGGAAGATATAAATCATATTTTATTTAATACAATACACTAGTATCCCCGACCCGGAATATTCCATGCTACACCAGTCCGTGGGAACCGTCCACGTTGACTCACCAAGGTTGTGGAGGTGGTGTGCACGGGGTGGTGCATCAGGTGTTATTGCCGGGCGATGGAATCACAAGTCAAATGACTTGGGTGCGCCGTGGAAAGGC
>JAAXGT010000141.1 GCA_012271205.1 Rhodothermales bacterium | reverse complement strand
TGCCTGGACGCCCCCGTGCACGACACCTGGATACCCTTCATAGACGCGGGAGACCGTGTAGTCTGCCACTACCTCGTCCTTGCCGTTATCAAAGAAAACCATTTGCAGCCCGCATGGATTACTGCGGCCGCAAACAAAGCAGTTGTTGGAGTTGGGTTGTTTGTTCACCTTAAGAGGGCCTTGACCTCACCGATCAGTGCCGTCACCGAATCCTTTGCATCCCCAAATAGCATGCGCGTATTCGGAGAAAAGAAGAGATCGTTCGGCACTCCCGAATAGCCGGGCCGCATGCTCCGCTTAAGGAAAACCACGGTGCGCGATTCGTCCACATTCAAGATTGGCATGCCGTAAATCGCGCTTGACTGGTCATGCCGTGCGGCTGGATTTACCACATCATTCGCCCCTACAACTAGGGACACGTCGGTCGTTTGGAATTCGTGATTGACCTCATCCATCTCAAAGAGCTGGTCATAGGGGACATTCGCTTCAGCCAAGAGCACATTCATGTGACCGGGCATGCGTCCGGCGACGGGATGAACGGCATATTTGACCTCCACGCCACGCGCCTGCAACAGATCAGCCAACTCGCGCACCTGATGCTGCGCCTGCGCTACAGCAAGTCCGTAACCGGGCACGATGATCACCCTTTGGGCGTAGCTCAAGAGTATTGCTGTATCGTCCGGCGAGGTTTCTGTGATCGGACGACCTGCAAGCTCCTTTGTCATACCACCGGCTGTTGACTCCTGCCCGAACCCACCCATCAGCACGTTGACAAGCGATCGGTTCATGGCCACGCACATTATGTTCGTCAAAATCAACCCGGAAGCCCCGACCAGCGCGCCACTCACAATCAGTGCCGTGTTGCTGAGCACGAATCCAGTAGCTGCTGCAGCCAAACCAGACAACGAATTAAGTAACGCGACCACAACCGGCATATCCGCTCCACCTATCGGCAGAACAAACAGAATTCCCAACGCAACTGACAAACCTGCAGTAGTCAACACAAGCGCAACCACCATGGACAGGTCGCTGGTCAAAAGAGCTCCTATAATGGCGATGACACTCGAGGCGGAGAACAGGAGTGATAAGATCTTCAGGCCCGGAAACCGCACCGGGTTACCCGAAATCTTTCCGCTGAGCTTGCCAAAGGCCACAAAGCTTCCCGAAAACGTCACAAGGCCGATCAGGACGCTCAACATAACCGTCAGCAGCGTGGCAAAACTTGGGGCGGTGCCTTCTCCCTGCAACCGGGCCACTTCCGCACCAGCCACAAGTGCTGACGCCAGCCCCCCGAATCCGTTGAAGGCCGCAACCAGCTCCGGCATGGACGTCATTTGCACGCGCCGGGCCAGAACCGTACCCACGAGTCCACCAACGGCCAGCCCTGCAATCATTTCCACGGGGGTAAGGATATGTTGGAAGAACAGGGTTGCCCCGACCGCAAGCAGCATCCCGACGGCCGCAATCTGGTTGCCTCGCCGGGCCGTTGCCGGGGACTGCAGACGCTTAAGTCCAATGATGAACAGCGACGCAGCCAACAGGTAGACCAAGTCAATGAGCTGAAGCTTCATACAACTGAAGGGCTAGTCATCGGCAGGTCGCCGCTTGAACATCTGCAGCATGCGGTCAGTCACCAAAAAGCCGCCCACCACATTAATCGTGGCGGCAACCAACGCGACCATACCCAGCCACTTGACCCACACACCGCCCACCATGCCAGCTGCAACCAGGGCCCCTACTATCGTAATGCCGCTAATAGCATTTGAGCCAGACATCAGCGGAGTGTGCAGCGTCTGCGGCACCTTGCTGATCACCTCACGCCCGGCAAAGGCCGCCAGCACGAAGTACGTCACATATTGAAGCATTCCCCTTACCCGGCAAGCAGATTCGACACACGAGCATGTACGACGGCGCCGTCATGGGTTACACAGGCGCTCTTAAAAATTTCGTCGTCAAAGTCGAGCGTGAACACACCATCTTTAACAAACTCTGTAACCATGGCCGTAACGGTGCGCGCATACAGAAAGCTGGCGTCAATCGGCATGGTGCCCGGAACATTGGTGGGTCCCATTATGCTGACGCCGTCGTGAAGAACAGTTTCATTTGGTCGGGTCAATGCGCAGTTGCCCCCCGTTGGCGCGGCCAAATCCACGATAATCGATCCAGACTTCATGGCGGTCACCGCCTCCTTGCTAATGAGGAGCGGCGCCTTCCTTCCCGGAATCAGTGCAGTAGTGATGACAACATCTGACTTGGACAGATGAGGCACAAGCAGTTCAACTTGCTGACGCGCTTTGGCTTCCATCAGCGCCCTAGCATAGCCGCCTTCGTCCTGCATGTCTTCCAGTTCCAGTTCCAGTTCCACAAACTGTGCGCCCAGACTCTGAACCTCCTCACGTGCAGCATCACGAATATCATACCCCCACACGCGTGCACCCAGGCGCCGAGCGGTAGCAATTGCCTGCAACCCGGCCACTCCCGCCCCCAGAACAGTGACTGTAGCGGGACGTATGGTGCCCGCCGCCGTAGTCAGAAGCGGAAAGAATCGCGGAAGCTCGGCAGCAGCCATGAGAACAGCCTTGTACCCGGCGAGCGAGGCCATGGCGCTTAGCGCGTCCATTTTTTGTGCGCGCGAAATACGCGGCACAAGCTCCATAGCCAGAGCAGTCACTCCCTTGCCTGCCAGCCGGGTCATCCGCTCAGGTTCTTCCAATGGTCGCAGAAAGCTCACTACCACACTACCTTTTCTCAGACGCGTAATGGCTTCGTCGGAAGGTGGATTTACGCAAACTACAAGATCCGCTTGCCATGCATCTGCCACCGTCCCAATGCGAGCGCCAGCCTGTTCATAGTGCGTGTCGCCGGCCCCCGCTGCGCGGCCTGCCGAAGCCTGCACTACAACATCCAGCCCCGCCGCTATAAGGGGGGGTAGAACTTGCGGAACAAGAGCTACCCGGCGTTCACGCGGCGCAGTCTCCAAAACTATTCCCAAGGTCATCTGCCTCCCATTCGATCGGCCCACAAATATACGAGCCGAGTATTTATTCGGTCAGCCCCGGCGCCGCTCGAAATCCTTCATAAAGCTAACCAGTGCCAGAACGGCCGCAAATGGACAGGCATTGTAAATAGAAGCACGGATGCCCCCGACCGAGCGGTGCCCTTTCAGCGCCAAGAGCCCCCCATCCCGGGCTTCATCCACGAACTGGTTTTCAAGTTCCGCATTCGGTAATCGGAACGTCACATTCATACGCGACCTGGAATCGGGCGCGGCGGTGCCGTGATAGAAGCCACTGGCATCGATTGTGTTGTAAAGCAGAGCAGCCTTCCGGCTGTTGACAGCCTCAATGGCCCTGATACCACCCTGATCCTCCAGCCAGCGCAGGACCTTTTCCACAACATACACTGCGAAAACCGGAGGTGTATTGAAACACTTGGCCGTGTGCGTGCCATAGTCCAGCATCGTCGGCAAACCGGACTTGCGACGGGCCAAAAAGTTGTCCTTTATTAGAATTATCGTAGCCCCGGCTGGCCCCAAGTTCTTCTGTGCCCCAGCGTAAATGAGTCCGTAGCGATTCAATTCGATCGAACGGCTTAAAAAGTCACTGGACGCATCACAGACAAGAGGTACAGAAGCTTTAGGCGATTCCCGAAATTGCGTGCCGTATACCGTATTGTTCGACGTGAAATGCAAGTACACGCTGTCTGGATTCAAATCCCAAGTGTCGCGCACAGGAATATAACTAAAGTTCGCATCTTCACTGGAGGCCACCTTGCGCGCATGTCCGAGTTTCGCGGCTTCCGCAATGGCCTTCCTGGCCCATGTGCCAGTCACCAGATAATCCGCGCTGTGTGTCAGAAAGTTGAGTGGTACTTGATGAAACTGCATGGACGCTCCCCCGCCCAGGAACAAGATGTGCCAGTCTTCTTCCAGCCCCATCAACCGGCGCAGCAGGGCACGTGCGGATGCTTCAATGGAAATGTATTCTTCGGAGCGGTGAGAGATCTCCATTACCGACGCCCCAGTCTTTCGGTATACCGGCAGTTCCGCGCGAACGGCCTGTATGACTTCTACTGGAAGTGCGCCGGGGCCGGCGGAGAAATTATAAAGACGCCCCGATGATGTGTCAGGCATGTGGCTAAGGATCAAAGTTTAATTATTTCTGCCGCCAATACATGATCGGCCGACCTTATAGCCTGGCACAGATTGGGTGTCGGTTCTCCGGTCACACGAATTCTGGCAACTGCTGCCTTTTCACCGATAAAAATCTGGTTTTCCATTTCCTGAACATTGAGATTGCTCTTACGAATCACATCGAACACAGCAGCCAACACGCCGACGCGATCAAGGTGACGTACCGTAAGCAAGTGCGTCGCTGAGGTTTGCACGGCCACATTGACGCAATTCAGCACGCTGCCTTGTCTGGCATAGCAGTCTATAATTCGCACCGCTTCGGAAGCGGTCGCCTCTTGGGCCTGCTGTGTCGAGGCACCAATGTGGTGCGTCAAATAGATGCCGTCATGACGAGCCAACTCCCAATTCAGCTCGCCTGTCTTGTACGAAGGTTCACCCTCAAACACATCTACGGCTGCTCGAATCCCCTTCTCTTCTATGGCTCGGCGAAGGGCCGTTTCATCCACTATGCTTCCGCGTGTCGTGTTTATGAAGAAGGCGCCCGGCTTCATGGCGCGGAAAAAATCTGTCCCGGCCAAGTGCCGCGTCGCAGGCGTTGCCGCCACGTGCAGGGTAACAATGTCGGCCAAGGCGGCAACCGCAAGTGGCGTATTCTCGCGCGTAACTCCCAAGGCTTGCGCGCGCGCTTCCGTCAAGGATCGGCTCCAAGCCACCACCTGCATGCCCATAGTCAGCGCCACGCGTGCAACCTCGCTGCCAATCCGGCCGAGCCCCACAATACCTAGCGTTCGGTGTCGCAGACCGGTGGCCTTCGCAAACCGGGCTTTCTGCCAGCGGTTGCGCCGTGCTTCGGCCACGTTGTCAGGAATAAGCCGGTCCATTGCGACCATGAGTCCGATCGTGAGTTCAGCCACTGCACTGGCATTCTTTCCTGGACAGTTCGCCACAAAAATGCCACGTTCACTTGCAGCAGCTACGTCAATGGAATCGTACCCGGCTCCGGCCCGGACGATAAGCTCCAACGCCCGGGCGGCTTTCAGCATATCCCGGGTGACTTTCGTAGAGCGCACTATCAGCACCTGCGGCTGCAGACGTGCCAGCGCCGCGCACAGTGCCGCACCACTTGTCAATTCAATAGAGACCTGATGGCCGCCTTCCTGTAGTGTCGAGAGGCTGTTCTCCGGCAGCTTGTCTGCGATAAGTATGTGCATTGATCCAAGTGGGCAAGCTTCCGCAGAATACAAATCAGTCAATCAGGTGTACCAAGAGTCCACTTCGGAGCTTAGGCTCAAACCAAGTGGACTTGGGTGGCATAAGGAGACCCGCATCGGATACATTCAAGAGCTCCGTGACAGTTGTTGCATACATCGAAAATGCCACACTGCTTCCGGCTTCTCTGGCACGGCGCATGAGCTCATTCGTCCCCCGGATACCACCTACAAATTCTATGTTCGGATCAGTTCGCTGGTCCATGATACCAAGCACAGGCTCCAGAATGAACTCGCTGAGCCGGGCTACATCTAGGGTATCTGCGACCGTCGGACGACAGGACTCTGGCAAGGTCACTGTATGCCAGACGCCGTCTGTGTACATACATACGTCTCCGCGTTGTTCGGGTTGAGCTTGACCTGAGGCGCGCCGAAGCGTGCATCGCGCCTGCACCTGCCCCAGAAGATCCAAGCCCTCTGGTACGAGGGCAATGCGATTATAGGGCATAATGTTCACTGCACTTACCGGAAAGCATACCGCCGGAAAAAACGCACTGGCCGGCCACCTGGTATCGAGCCAGGCTTGGCTTGCAGCCTGACACCGATGATGTCCATCGGCTACGTAGAGGGCGTCTACCTTGCTGAATGCCTGCGAGAGCATACTCGCGTTAGGAGCCCGCCAGAAGGTATGCCGGACGCCATCCTCCGCAGTAAAGTCGTAAATCGGTGCCTGGAACGTGGCCTCATCCATTATATCTGTGACGGTGCCGTGCTCCCGGAATATCAGACTGACGGGTTCTGCATGAGCACGCTGCATGATTATGTGGCGCGTTCGGTCCTGTACCTTGGGCGGACGCGTGTTTTCGTGCTTCAGGATTGCTCCACGGTTGTACTCTTTCACAGAAACGAGCCCGTAAAGGCCGGTCTGCTCACGGTTACCCATAAGCAGGCGGTAAATGTAGAATGCCGGTGCACTTTCTCGTATGCTGCGCGGCCCCTCCACATACCGATACAAGTTTTCAGCGCCCTTTGCGTAAACGGACTCGTCATGCTCATCGGTGCCTTCCGGCAGGTCGATTTCGGGACGGATGACATGCAGAAAGCTCAGCGGATTGCCAGCCGCCAACGTGCGGGCCTCCGGCACACTGATCACATCGTACGGCACAGAAGCCACGTCGGCTGCGACTTCCGGTGTTGGGCGCAAAGCGCGAAAAGGACGAATCAGGGCCATCACTTGAAGGAATAGGTAAATCAGTCAGTACAGCCGGTACGATCGCCTGCACAAAGCACTTTAGATCTTGTGAGAGCACGCCCTGGCTGCGAAGAATTAAACCAAGTCTGAACGCTCCTGTGCCGCCCCACGCAACCTAATCAGTACTGTTGCATTTCAGCCCCCGCACGACGTATATTGTATAGTCTACATCGCGGGGTGGAGCAGCAGGTAGCTCATCGGGCTCAAGTAGCGCCTTTCGGTGATCGTCAGTGATACGCCAATCACGGGCGACGCAGTGGTCGTAAGGCGCTTGAGGGCTGCACGCAGGGGAAACCGGCGTGTGAACTCCTGTCAAATTCGGGGAAACCTGTGGCGTGGTAATCCCGAGCCAAGGTCCGGCAATCCGGGCAAGGTGTAGAGACTTAATGGCAGGCCCCTAACGGTTAAGGACGAGGGTGAAGAGAAAGTCCAGACCACAAACGGCATTCGCATAAGCGACGTCGGCAGTGAAAGCTGTAGTTGGTACGCATAACCCGAAGGTCGCGGGTTCGAATCCCGCCCCCGCTACCACTGAGACCGACATTCCGCGCTGCGGGGTGTCGGTCTTCTTCCGGAAGTTGCCCCCTCATTTGGTCTGATTGCGCCCTTTTGGGGGTGTAATTGGGGCTATAGCCCGCTCTTTGCCGGTTAATTCGACCGGTCAGGGCCGTTTGGGGAGTCCATACGCCGCGTATTGACCCTTTTAAGGGTCAAATAGTCATTCCCATGGTGATTTCACTTTCTGGACCAGGAGTTTTCCACAAATTTACCCGTTTTCTGGCCTGATTGCCCCTGTTTTCGGAATATGATCCGGTGTTTAGCTTAGATAGCGTTCCCATGTACGTGACCCTTGTTCCCCACCGTAATAGCAAGCCCCCCATCCTCATCCGCAAAGGGGGGCGCATCGGGCCCAACCAGGTCAAAAAGATCACCCGGACCAATATCTCCAAACTGCCCCTGGAGATTGTTCAACCGTTCCGCGTCATTCTGCGCGGTGGTCCGGCCGTAGGCAAGCCTGAAGAAGCGTTCAAGAGGGTCATCCCCAGCCCCACGGCCCTGTAGCCGCGGGGCTGGGGATGAGGTGCAAGCGCGACTGATCGACCGCAAAAACTCGCGCCAGCGCCGGCTGGGGATGGGCCTGATCGCCGCCCGCGTGCTGAAACCCGACCGTAAGCTGGCCCCCCGCACCGCTTGGGATGCGCACACGTCCAGTGACCCGCTCAACGAGGAGCTGGAGCTGGAGCTGAACCGGGTAGAGGCCGATGACCTCTACGAGACCCTGGATTACCTGGTAGAGCGCCAGACGGCCCTCGGGCGCCGCCTGGCCAAGCGGCCTCCCCGGGAGGGCTCGATGGTCTTGTGCGATGTGACCAGCCGTTACGTTGAAGGCGCGCCCAATGAACGGGCGGCCTTCGGCTACAACCGCGACCACAAGAAGGGTAAAAAGCCGATTGTATTTGGCCGGCTGACTGATCAAAAAGGCTGTCCGGTGGCCGAAGAGGTCTTCAAGGGCCATACAGGAGATCCGGCCACCGTGGCTGCTCCGGTGGCCCAGCTGCAGCAGTGCTTCCAGCTCAAGCAGATTGGGTTGGTAGGCGACCGTGGACTACTAACCAACGCGCGCATTCGGGAAGATCTGCGGCCGCATAAGATAGGCTGGATCAGTGCCCTGCGGAGAGACTAGATGCGCCAGGTGGTGGAGAAGGAGAAGGGGCCGCTTGGATTTGTTCGATGAGCGCAACTGAATGGAGCTGCGCAGCGACCTGTATCCCCATGAGCGCCTGATTGTCTGTAGAAATCCGGTTCAGGCCAAAAAAGCCGCCCGCAGCACCCGGAGCGGCTGGAGAAAACAGAAAAGGCCCTGAAGAAGGTTCTCACCGCGGTCGAGCGGGATGGCCGTCCATTGCGGGGGGGGAGGCCATCAGCATGCGGGGGGCAGGCGGTCGGGCGCTTCAAGATGAAAAAACACTTTACGTTCAAGATCACGGACGCCCCCGCCTCTTTTGCCCTGGATGAAGCCTCTGTCCGGTCAGCTGAGGCGCTAGATGGCCTGTATGTGATCCGCACGAGTCTGAAAGAAAAGCCGGAGGCGTCTGAAGTAGTGGCCCACTACAAGCGGCAGGCCACGGTGGAGTTGGCGTTCCGGGCGCTGAAGTCGGTCTCCCTGCGGGGGCGCCCGATTCACCACCGCCGGAAAAACCGCGTGATCTGTCACGTGTTTCTCTGCATGTTGGCCTACTATGTGGAGTATCACCGGCGCCAGCCACTGGCCCCGCTGCTGTTGGCCGAAGAGGCCCCGGCAGGCCAAGCCGCGCAGCGCGACAAGGTAGTGGCCCCGGCGAAGCGGTCCCCTCAGGCGGAAAAGAAGGCCCGCCGCCAGCGTACCGCTGACGGCGGCCGGGCGATGAGCTATGGCTGCCTGATGGACCACCTGTCCGGTTTGGGCCGCGATATTGTAGAGCCCGTGTTTGCCCAGAGCAAGGAAAACCGGTTCACGCGGAGGGCGGAGCTAACCCCCACACAGCAAAAGGCCTTCGAACTGCTCAATATCAAGGTCAAAAATAGACCGGCCTCCGGCTAGAGCAGGATCCGCTTCAAGAATGCCCCCAAATCCCTCCCCAGAACCCCGTCTCGCCGCTGAACTAGGGGGTAACTTCCGTTCTTCTTCGCGGTGTCCGCTGTGGTCCATTCGAGTATGGTTACGAGGTCGCCGTGCAACATGGCGCACATCTCGCCCCGCTTGTCGCCGGGAGTAAGCATGATCCGTTCGATCAGCCCCAAGATGGCATCCGCGCCTCGTCGCAGTTCCTAGGATGGCCTGTATGCTAGTGTCCTGAACAT
>JAAXGT010000048.1 GCA_012271205.1 Rhodothermales bacterium | reverse complement strand
CGGCGGCCGCACGCCGAATGAGGCGCAGGCAGAGTTCGACACGCTCCTCCACAAGGGCGTGATTGCCCTTACGCCTGAAGGAAGCTATGCGGTCCCCATTCCCTCGATGCGCGACTGGCTGGTCGAGCGGTACGGCCGCGAGGACCAGCTCCGCTGGGAAGATCCCGGGCTGGACCGGTAGACCGTACCCGGCTTTTCGGGGCAGACGCAACCTAAGCCGACTTGCGTAGCGGTCAGTAGCACGGGATACGGCGTGAATGTCTTCACGGTCACCTCCTGCTCTGCCGCGGCACTGATCGGCCCGCACGACGTGATCGCCGCTCCGTTGTAATTCGTCACCGGACTCGCCATATCCTTGCCCGCAAGGCGCCCGCATTGCACACGGTGCCGTTCAAGACCCATACGCGGCCACGATTCGCCCAGCAGTACATCATTCACATGCTCGCATCGTGTGCATTCGTAGCGCGTGCGCGCGAATTCGCAGTCACTCATGGATTTGCTCGGGCAGCAGTCATGCAGCTCATTGCTGGCCAAATAATCGCTGCCGTGTGGCACACGGTTGTATGAGCGCATTGGAACTAAGGACCCTCTGATTTAATGCCTACGACAGGCCGTATCCATCTGGTTCCGTATTTTGGACGTATCACCATTTGGCCTTGTTCGTCCATGCATCAGCTCTCGTTTGAAGACGCCACGTTGTACACGCACAAGAAATAAACACGTAAGCAACGGCTGCTGAACACCATGACCCGGGTCATTCCGAGGGCAGACATGGTTGCGGCCATTGAATCCTACTACCGATAGGGAGACAAGGGCGCCACCCATTCCTTTGGACACGATGCTGCGCCCTTACTTTATGCCGCAGTGATTTGGATATTCTGATCCCGCCATGGAGGAGACCCGGTAGGATGTGACGCCGGTCCGTGTGTTCGCCCGGGTGGACACCGGCCGTGTGCCAGATGAGTCCACGATCTGCCAGTTCCGCCATTGGCTGGAGCAGCCTAAGCTGATGCAGACGTTGTTTGTCCCTAGTCCGGGATCATCTCAAGGCGCACCACCTGATCGTCAAGACCAGCAGGATGGTGGACGCCACGATTATTTCGTCGAGGACGGCGCTGAAATAATCGTGGCGTCCTAAAACAGAAAAAGGGCAACACAGGCAACAATCCCGTATCCCGGCACATAAGACACAGGACATCCCCCCTCCCCATGCCTCTGATTCAGGAACGCGGTCCGGCCAGGTATTTCCACGGACGGGAGCCCGAGCTGGCTGCTTTCACCGAAGAACTCGTGGCTGCCACAGAGAACCGCGGTGGCACGACCTTTCTGGTACAGGGCCCGCCTGGCGTGGGCAAGACAGCACTGCTGGCGAAATGTACAGAACAGGCGCGGAATCAGGGGTGGCACGCGGTGGATATAGGCGAAGCGGCCTTGTATGACCCTGGGGCCTTTATGGATGCCATCGACCAGCGTTATAAGATGGAGACTATGACTGAGGTGGGGGGCAACGTTAAAATTGTCTGTGGCACGGTCCAGACGCACATTGCGGGAGCCAAGCTCGGGCGTCTGATGCGTGATGCCGCGCACGATGGCGGATTGTTGCTGGTGTTTGATGAAGTGCAGGGCATGGCAGACTATTACAAGGCGAACGCCGCTAAGGCCGCGGAAATGCCAAGGATGCTGAATAACATTCATAACGGCAAGCTCCAAGCTCCAGTTATCCTTCTTGCAGGTGGACTCGGCCACTCTAGGGATGCGTTCCGCGACTTGGGGGTGTCGCGCTTCGAGAGGCCATGCTTTGTCAATTTGGGCCGGCTGTCGCCGGATGCCGAGCACGCGGTAATCCGTGATTGGCTGGTCAAGGACGGGACAGCGGCACCAGATGATCCGGCGTTGAGTCAGTGGATTACAACCATCGCCAGCCAGACCCACGGCTGGCCGCAGCACATCATGGCATTTGTCCGGCCGGCCATGCCCCGCCTGACATCGGACGGCGGCCGTCTTGTCGACAAAACGCTAAAAGCGGTACTCAAGGAAGGGCGGGCCGCGCAGAATGCGTATTATCTGGCGCGTGTGTCGGCCTTGGAACCAGAAGATCGGACCGCGATCGCCGCTTTGGCGGCAGATATGCGGGGGCGGGTAGGGCTCTCCCGAAAGACGCTTATATCCCGCTTGGCCACGCACGACACGATGGCGCACCCCGAGCAGATCTTTTCCATGTCGGTAGCTTCCGGGGTCTTTGCCCGGACCCCCGGGGAAGGGTACATTATTCCGGTGTCCCCTATGCGGACCTGGATGCAGGAAGAATATATTCCCGGACGGCCGCCCTTCCCGCGACCGCTGAACGCACCATAAGCCGGCTTAGGTACATTCGGAGGGCACGCCCCCGGTGGAGCGGAGCGTCTAACCGGAAGTTCAGCTTAAGGAACTCGTTCGCGCTGCTCGTGCGTCATGCGAATAAGCAGGGGGCAAAGCAAATAGAAGCGGCGAACCGATCCTCTACTACCCACGACCATTATCCATATCGACCTGCATGCCCAGTGTGCTGTTAGGTTATCCCTGCTGTGTACACTTAGGACAGGCCTATCTGTCGGAATTTGCGCTAGGCTCAACTTGGACTCATAAGCAGTCTCCGCTCCCATTCAGTGACTGATCTCCCGCTGGAGAGCATCGGCATCGCAGTAGAAAATCAGCTATGGCCGCAAGATGAAAGCCACTGCCTGGGCGTCCCATGAAGCCCTGCGCACGGAGCTTTTCCGGAATCGAACCCGAACACCTCGCATGATAGCGGACTCATTCCGAATTGTGGTCAGCGGGCTTCAGCGCGCAGGGCCGTCGGGCTTCCTGGGCTGCTCTATGTCTCCCTGCCAAGCCGGAAACCAGCCCAGATATATGCCTTGTCCAGTGGATGCATCCATCTTGAACAGGAGTTGCTTGCCTGTTTTTTCAAGCCGTAGAATATGATACGAAACAGTGGAGGTTTTCACACCAGGATACGTGGAAATGTCGAGCCTCTAAGACTTGTCAGGTACCGCAGGAACGAATATAAGTGAAGGCCTGCCATCGTCCATACGACCTTTCTCTACAGGGGCTAAATTCGCATCGCCAAATCTGACGCGCCATAGTACTTACCCAGTATCCGAAAATCCGGTAACCACTGGAATATAAGCGTGGGAAGAGGCGATCACGCGATGTAAATGGTTACAGTCCAAGATTCCCCTAGCTGCCAGATTATTGACGACAAAAGCGGAAGCCTTGTAGGGCGTGCCAAATGATGTAATGTGCCTCCCCTAAAGGGTGTACTTATGGATGATCTTATCAGCATCCTCCGAGTACCCAATCGTGTAAACATGGTCATGCATCACACAAATATCACCAAACGAAAATGGCTGGGCTGCCGTGAAGTATTCTCCAGCATGTAGGCTGAATTCTGATGTCGAAACATTGCAATCTGACGTGCGTCCGCGTCGACTACGAGCAATGTCTCCCCATCAGTATCTGTAACGGCTACTTCGAGCGCCTGTGGGAATTCTCCAAGACCGATGCCTCTTTTGCCTATTACCCGCCATGGAAGTCATGGGCGCGCACATGGCCGTATTCCAAGCCTACAAAGTAGAGAGTTTCACTACCGACGGCCATGTCTCTGAATCCGCCTATCATTTCAAGAGGTGTCCCTTCGTAAACCCCGATGGTGTGGCCCTTCAAGGTGGCAAAGTCTACCCAAGCTGTTGTGTCGATCTTCTGTTCGTGGAGCACAAACCGGGGATCCGTGATTGTCGGGATATTGCCGGCTGCCGGATGAAGCGTAGCCTCACTATAGTCTCCATCCTTTGACAAGCTGCGAGGATTGCAGCAAGAACAGCAGTACCTTATGCCTCCTGTAAGCCAGGCGGCCTGACATATACAATTATTGTGTCGGCAGGGGTCGAGACCCTTCACGGGTCTGGTATAGCATGGAAGGCCCCTGCCCCTATTGCGGCGGTGAGGATCACTTCTGATACCACAACCGAATTGCTCACCGCCGTAGCATTCGTACCCGTACATTGGGATACCTCGCTTCATTGGCAAATCTGCCAGCGAACATGACGCGCAAACGCCAGCAACATTTGCAAGTTACCCGGTGGACGGCTCTGTTGCTGTTGACTGCAGGGCTTTCCGGCTGTACGGCCCTGCGTCAAGCTGTTCAAAATCGTCCTTGCGCTCTGCAATCCGATCGTCCCTATGATGTAGTTACGGTCGATCTGGCGCGTCACACCTTGGCCCTGTATTGGCTCGATCCAACCACCCGCGAACCCTTCAGAAGCATTCACCGGTTGCGCACATGGCTTGAAGTACGTGGTGATAGTGTGATAGCCATCACCAATGCCGGCATATTTGAGCCCGGACTTATCCCCACGGGACTCTTTATCGACAATGGACACCAACTGCGGCCTTTGAATATCCAGGATGGTTACGGCAACTTCTACCTCAAACCCAATGGGGTTTTTTATACCGGACACGACGGGGCTGGCATCGTCGCAACTTCACGCTTTGATACGGCAAGGACTGCGATCACATACGCCGTTCAGTCTGGCCCACTACTGGTGGAAAAGGGGCGAATTCATCCCGAATTTACTGCGGGCTCCACCAACTGCCGCCTCCGCAGCGGAATCGGCATCACACCAGACGGCACCGTGCACATTGCCATTTCGAACGGGGCCGTCAACTTGTACGATTTCGCGACGTACTTCCGTGACGTACTGGAAACGCCGGATGCGCTTTATCTGGACGGGAGTATAAGTGCGCTCTATGCGCCGGGGCTTGACCGAACCGACAAATCGCGCGAGCTTTTCGCCACTTTTTTGGCTGTCACGGTTAAACAGTGAGCTGGTTGCCCCGCCAGGAGTCGAACCTGGAACCTCCTGGTCCAGAGCCAGGCGCTCTGCCAATTGAGCTACAGGGCACTTGCGCGGGTCAATGCAGCGGCAGGCCGCTGGGTTCCGTGTGCGCACTCGATCAGCGCATCCACAGCACCTTGTGAAACGCCTCGCCAAGTCGCCAACTGCCCCGCAATTGCCGCTCGGACACGGTCACACAGTGCTTCCGTGTCCGCCAGCTTGAGCCCTTTGGTATCCACGGGAGGCAGTACACGCAGGCGCACATGCGCCTGCCCGAATCGCCATCCAGGACGAGGTAGGGTATACTGGGATCCGTCAATGACAAGCGGCAACACCGGCACCTGCGTTTTTATAGCCAGCCGGAAAGCACCTTTTGAAAATCCGTAAAGCCGCCCGTCCGGGGAACGGGTACCTTCCGGGAAGAACATTACCGAGCACTTGTCCTTCAGGTACTGTCGCGCCGCAATGAGTACGCCCGCCCGACTCCTCTTGCTGCCACGATCTACGGGAATATCACCAACCAGCCGCATGAGCCACCCAATGAGCGGGGTCTTGAGGAGCTCTTTCTTGGCAATCCACTTCATTTCCCAGGGTAGCGCGCTGATGATCGGAATGTCTGCAAGCGCCAAGTGATTGCAGACCACCACATAGGGATTACGGGGATTCTCCAGCTTCTCGCCATCTATCTCTATGCGCCAAGCACGATTGGCGCGGCTCATCCACCACCCCAGTCGCCGGAAAAACCGGCCGGACGGGTAACGGGCCGGATCACGATCAAGCGTGCAAGCTACGGCCGTCATCGGCAGCCAGAGCACGATCAGTGACACCAGTACCAGCCAAGTCAGGGCCGACTCCACACGCGTATGCCGTCTGAGCATAATGAGCTTTAGTTCTGCTGTAGAAACGCTCCTGATCAGGATGGCGTTTCAGTATGTTTCCATGCTTCCGGAAGCCTATGACACCGGAATGTGCCGAACGCTGGATGTCCCATTGCCTTTCGCTGGCTGCGCAGGCACAAAATCGTGCCAGTCCCAACCCGCGCGTTGGTGCGGTTGTGGTTGACTCATCAAACCGGATTCTTGGAGAAGGCTGGCACAGGCAGCCGGGCGCACCACATGCGGAAGATCTCGCCATTTCGGACGCACTTTCGCGTCATAACTCCGATGTGTTGCGCACGGCTACCTTGGTGGTGAATCTGGAACCCTGTAATCACTTTGGGCGCACTCCCCCTTGTACAAGCAGAATTCTGGAGGCAGGTATCCCGCGCGTAATCATTGGCGTGGCGGATCCCAATCCAGTCGCTGCGGGTGGGGCTAAGCAACTAAAGGCTCAAGGAGTGCAGGTCACATCCGGCATCCTTGGAAAGGCCTGTTGGCGCTTCAACGAAGCCTTTGTCCATCACGTCGCAACAGGACATCCACTGGTAACGCTAAAGATGGCGCAAACGCTCGACGGCTGTATCGCGATGCCGTCGGGAGAGAGCCGTTGGATTTCGGGCAAAGCGGCCCGCCAGCTTGTACACCAATGGCGTGCCGAATCGGATGCCGTACTCACGGGCAGCGGGACCGCTGTGGCGGATGACCCCTCACTTACGGTGCGACACGTGGATGGTTCGCAACCCCGGCGTATCGTACTGGATGGCAAGGGTGTACTGCCACCCCACTTGACCTGCTTTACGGACCAATGGGCGTCACTCACAACAGCCGTGGTCATGGAAGGCACCTGTCCGGTATATGCCTCAGGCCTGAAACGCAATGGCGGCCAGCTTATCGAATTACCAGCCGATGGAGAGCACATAAATCTTGTGGACCTCCTGCAGCACCTGGGCTCTGCAAGTGAAAATGCACCCGTGCAATCGCTTCTCGTGGAAGCCGGCCCCAGACTGGCAACAGCACTTCTTCGGGCAAACCTCGTGGATCGCTATTATCTGTTTGTCGCGCCGAAACTTATCGGAAACGGCCGACAAGGTGTCGGAGATCTGGAGATGGCCCGGCTGAGCGACGCGTATACATTCGAGGCGTTTACGTGGGAGGAAGTCGGACTGGATCTTCTTTTTCGTGGCTACAAGCATGCTGAACCGAAACAGGAATGTTCACGGGCATAATTGAAGAAGTCGGACGACTGGACGACGCTGCACCTGTAGCGCACGGCCGCAGACTGCGTATTTCAGCGCGAACCGCACTACACCTGACGCCAGGGCAAAGTATTGCCGTAAACGGGGCATGCCTGACGGTGGAAGCGGCTAAAGGAGAGCGCTTCGAGGTCGTGGCTATTCCTGAAACCCAGCGCAAGACCACACTGGGAATGCTGCAGCCAGGTGCACTGGTGAATCTCGAACGGGCCATTGCTATGGGAGCACGCCTCGACGGACATCTGGTTCAAGGACACGTTGACGTCCAGTGTCTCATTACGTCCGTCCAGGACTCCGGCCGTGAGCGCCTGTATGAATGGGAAGTGCCCGCGTCGTTTGGCGCTTACATGATTCAAACCGGGTCCATCGCCGTTGATGGCATCAGCCTGACCATAGCCCGGTTGTGCGGCCTTCACATGACCGTTGCCATTATCCCCTTAACGTACCAGAATACCAACGCGCACACCTGGCACGTCGGCACACGCTGCAACGTCGAATTTGACCTGATGGCCAAATATGTTGGGCGTCATTTGGCGCTTTCTAATTCGACGTAACAGACAGATCAGACACGTGCACGTTCAACGCATGATTGATTCTCAGACCTACTGTGCCACTGGTGCGTATCTCGTCACGCGGACTGCGCATGACTTCGGCGTCATTCACGTAAAAAACCACTTCTGATTCGCCGACTTCGATTGCAAGACGGTTTGCGACGCTCCCCTCCGTCTCCGCCCCGTAATTGACAACCGCGCCACTGGCCGTCCAATCCTGGATGAGCGAAGTCTCTTCTCCCATTCGGCGCTTGATGAGATATTCACCCGTGTTCCGCAAGAGAAAATAGTCGTATTCAATGTCATCACCATCCAAATTCTGGCCGCCCAGGAAGACACCGTAAGCCTCGCGACGCTCACCGGGATCGAACAAATGAATGGTCGCATCCAATCTGTAATTGCCCTCACCCTGGCTTTCCGGATGATAGAAGATGGCGGCTGGACCGGTGGTGATGTGCCATCCGGGCGTCATGTTCACAAACCAGATGTCGACTTCGCCCTGCTCGGACCCAATCGTCGCTTCAGGATTGGGCCGGTCAAGTCGGACTTTCCAAGTAGGCGGGGTCGTGAGATTGTCTCCTTCCGGCTTCTGCGGATCAGGCTGCGCCAAGACTGAGAGTGGCAGCAAAAGTGCGAAGAATGTGATTAGCAGGCGTTTCATGTGTTTGTACGCTGGTTTGGAGCCAATATACCCACAACACACCAATTCTGGTACGTGGCGGTGCGATGCCTGAACAATCTGGCAGCCTCCTTCACTTTACTTGGTCCGTCCTGCCTTAGCTACGATTATAACAGCTACTTTCGTGCAGCAAAGCATTCCCCTGCTTGAGGATCCGGACACCGCACGCTTGCCCCGGGAAGGGGCCAACGGCCATCGGAACGTTTACCTTGAGACCTACGGGTGTCAGATGAATGTGTCCGATTCGGAGATCGTAGCCTCTGTGCTGCGACGGGCGGGATTCGGTCTGACGCACGATCCTGAACGAGCAGATGTGGTGCTCCTTAACACGTGTGCCATTCGAGAAAACGCCGAACAACGGGTTCGTCACCGGCTGAACTATTTTCGGACGCGCAAACGCAAGCGCGACCAGCACCTGAAAATCGGCGTACTGGGCTGTATGGCCGAACGCTTGCGTTACAAACTCCTTGAACAGGAGCAACTTGTCGATATCGTGGCCGGACCGGATGCCTACCGGGACCTTCCGCGATTGTTGAACGAAGTTGCCGAAACAGGACAAAGCGCGGTCAACGTGCAGTTGTCCCGCGAAGAGACGTATGCAGACATTGCTCCCCTGCGGTACGCCTCGGGCGGCGTGAGCGCGTTTGTGTCCATCATGAGAGGTTGCGACAATATGTGCGCCTTCTGCGTCGTGCCCTTCACCCGGGGACGGGAGCGCAGTCGCAACGCTGACACCATATTGACGGAATGCCAGCAGCTTTTCGATAAAGGATACCGCGAAGTTACTCTCTTGGGACAGAATGTGAATTCCTACCAGGATGGCCCGGTGGACTTCGCTACGCTATTGTACCGCATCAGCCTGATTTCGCCTGAACTACGTATCCGCTACTCCACCAGTCACCCAAAGGACTGTTCAGAGGCACTCCTGGATGTGCACAAAAGACAGCCCAACGTGTGCAACTATATTCATCTCCCCGTCCAGCATGGCAATAGTGACGTGCTGCAGCGCATGCGGCGCGGATACACCGTTGATGAGTACCGGGCGTTAATTGCCCGGGCACGTGACCTTTGCCCCGGAATTTCGTTATCCACGGATATCATTGCCGGATTTTGCGGCGAAACGGATACCGAACATCGCGACACACTGGCTCTACTTGAAGACATTCAATACGACCATGCCTTCATGTTTATGTATTCGGAACGTCCAGATACGTATGCGGCACGCAAGTACGCCGATGACGTACCGGAAGAGGTCAAAAAGCAGCGTCTGACGGAAATCATTGCGCTGCAGAATCGGATCTCCCTGGAAAACAACCGATCCGAAATAGGCAGTACGCACACGGTGCTGGTGGAGGGACCCAGCAAGCGCAGTGACGCGCAATTCTGCGGCCGAACCGATACAAACAAATTGGTCGTTTTCGATCGGTTATCGCTGCAGAAAGGTACCTACACCCGTGTGCGAATTACTGGATGCACATCGGCCACGCTCATGGGCGAAGTGATATCCGATTGACGCTGAGGCGGCACAGGCAGCAAGTTTTGGCACATTTCATTTCTCGATGGACCGGCAGGCGGTACAAAAACGCTTTGGAATAATCGGCACGTCGCCCGGCATTCATCATGTGATTGACCGCACACGACAGGTGGCCCGCACGGATATAAGTGTGCTCATTGAAGGCGAAAGCGGCACCGGCAAGGAACTGGTGGCACACGCCCTCCATGAAATGAGCCTGCGCCGACACCGCCCGCTCAAGATCATCAACACGGGTGCGATACCGGAAGGCCTCATCGAGTCGGAACTCTTTGGTGCCGAAAAAGGGGCTTATACCGGGGCCACCGAGCGGCGCACGGGGCTCTTCGAGGAGGCCGACGGGGGCAGCGTTTTTCTCGACGAAATCGGTGAAATGCCCGCCGCCGCCCAAGTGCGGCTGCTGCGCGTACTGGAAACCGGCTCGTTCAACCGGGTGGGCTCCAGCACACTGCACCGGACAGATACGCGCGTCATTGCAGCCACCAACAAAAACTTGGGACGCGAAGTAGAGGCCGGGCGGTTTCGGGAGGACCTGTACTACCGCCTGAGTACGGTCATAATTCGAATTCCGCCGCTTCGCGAACGGCAAGAAGACATTATCCCCCTGTTCGAGTACTTCATGCACGGCCTGGCCCAGAAGTACCGTTCACCCCGGCGACGCCTTCTTCCAGATGCGCTCGCCCAGCTTCAGTCGTATCGCTGGCCGGGCAATGTACGTGAGCTGCGTAATGTGGCCGAACAGGTGATCGTGTTGCACCGCGGTGCCGAGGTTGGGGCCGCCGCACTGCAGCCTTTCTTGCGGGGGGTGTCGGCGGGTGGAAGCAGGTCGACCGCCCTCATGCCAGTACGCAGTGAAACGCAAACCGATTCAAGCCGCGAACTGGCCGCAATCTACCGTGCGCTGCTGGACATTCGGCTGGGGTTGCAGGAATTACGCAAGGAAGTAGCCGAAATGAGTCGCACCCGCCCTATCGTGGAAGAGCCCCCCGCATCCTACAGGGGATCTGCCCCATTGGACCGGTCGCGCGAAATGCCCCTGCTCAGACCTCCCTCCCGCCAGCGGGAAGAGGCGGAGTTTCAGGTTACTGATTACGAAATTGAGCCCGACGAACTTGGCACATCGTCAAAGGCAGAGCTACCTACGCTTGAAGCCGCCGAGCGTGAACTCATCAAAAAAGCGCTCAATCTCAACGGGGGAAACCGCAAGGCAACGGCCGCCGCTCTTGGAATCAGTCCCAGAACGCTGTACCGCAAACTGAAAGAGTTGGATGAAGGCGAGGACTAGCCTCATACTGTTGCTGCCTTACTTGTCCGGTTGCGCATACTACAGTTTCAGCGGGGCCAGCATTCCATCCCATTTGACAACAATTGCCATACCACTGGCTGAAGATCGCAGCTTGGGGCCACTAACGGTTTTGGACGAAGCACTGACCGAATTCCTGATTGAGCGCTTCGTGCGTCAAACGCGACTTTCGCTGGTCGAGAACGAAGATGAGGCAGATATCTTGCTCACGACTCAGATTACCCGGTACACCAACGTACCTACGTCCGTCACCGGTCAGGAACGTGCACAATTCAACCGAATTACGCTGTCTGTTTCCGCCCAGTACCGCAACCAGGTGGATGATGATGTTCTCGAGCGCACATTCAGCAGTTTTGATGACTACGACCCGCTTGAGGGTGGATTGGAAGCTGAAGAGACTGCTGCGCTGAGTGCGTTAAGTAATATTGCGGACGACCTCTTCACGGCAGCCACCTCCAATTGGTAGCCTGTCCCCGATGATTGCAGTGCTCTATGCGGCTGCAATGGCCGTGCTTGTCCTATACGGTGTCAATCTGCTGTGGTTGAGCCTTTTGCATGCTCGACAGGATCGCCGACGTGTGCGAGAGCACACCTCAGCCTCTGTTAATGGTTCTTGGCCGTATGTAACGGTTCAGATCCCGCTCTACAATGAATCACTGGTAGCTCGCCGTGTAATTGAGGCGTGCGCGGCACTGGATTATCCACGCTCAAAGCTGCAGATCCAAGTGCTTGATGATTCAACAGATGAAACTGTATCCATTGCAGCGCGCGAAGTAATGCGTTGGCAAGCACAGGGACTGGATATTGAACATGTGTCTCGTAAGCACCGGCAAGGGTTCAAGGCGGGGGCCCTCGCAAACGGCTTGCGTACCGCCAAAGGCACGCTCATTGCTGTGTTTGATGCCGACTTTCTACCCCCGCACAATTTTTTGCTCCGCCTGGTTCCTGAGTTCCAGGACGCCAGGATCGGGATGGTACAAGCACGCTGGGGACACTTGAATGCCGCTGACTCTCTGCTCACCCGCGTACAGGCCTGTGCACTGGATGTCCATTTTGCATTGGAACAGGTTGCACGTAATTCGTCCGGCTACTTCATGAATTTCAACGGCACGGCCGGCATTTGGAGAGCAGCGTGTATTGCGGAGGCAGGGGGGTGGCAGGGAGATACACTGGCCGAGGACATAGACTTGAGTTACCGCGCACAGCTCAAAGGCTGGAATTTCAAATTCGTGCAGCAGTTCGAAGCCCCCGCCGAGTTGCCCATTTCAATGGGCGCCTTGCGCACACAGCAATTCCGCTGGGCAAAGGGCACCGCAGAAGCGGCTAGAAAATTGCTCGGGCACCTGTGGCGTTCGCCGCAGCGCCTGGGCATCAAACTGCAGGCCACTCTGCACCTTACTGCGCATGCAGTCTTCCCCTGCTTGGCCTTGGCTGCGCTGCTACATGCACCGCTGGTGCTGTTGGAGGAGACCGGACATGGACCGGGGGCCGTTTATTTCGGATGCATGGGAATCGGACTGGCCGGGCTTCTGGGATTCTTTCTTGCACAGAGCCTCGCGCAGCGTGCGCTTTATCCGGACTGGCTCCGGCGCATACTGTTCTTTCCAATATTCATGGCCGGTACCATGGCACTCGCAGCAAGCAACTCGCGGGCGCTCTGGCAAGCGTTGCGGCGGTACTCAACACCGTTTGTGCGCACACCCAAAGTCAGCGCCAATCGGCTGAAGGTATATAGGGTGCCGCGGGCCACCATTATTATTGCTGTTGAAGCAGTGTTTGCCGCATACAGCATTCTGGGGCTGGCTTGGATAATCATTGAAGGCATTTGGCCCGCAGCAGTATTCCAAACCTTTTTCGCAATGGCCTTCGTATTCGTAACTTTGTACAATGTACGCGAGTTGCGCTGATCCACTCACTGGTTAAAGTATGGCAAGTAAGTCGTTGAGCAAGGTGCTTGCGGCCATTCGGGATGGTCGTGCGGCCGAAGTTCTGGAGGCATTGGCTACGCTGCATAACAAGCGTCCGCGCGACATATTCATATGTTACGTGTTCGCCTACGCGCTGGAACAAGCCGGAAAACCAGAACGGGCAGTGTCTATGTGGAAGTCTGCCCTTGCATTGCAAGGTGCGAGACCCCGTAGAGATACATTGGTCCAGCCGGCTGGAATACCCTTCAGACATACTCCCGATTTGCAACAAGAACTGTACACCATTCTTGTTGAAAACGACGACGATGATCCTATTCAGACCTTAATCATGAGGCTCAAGACAGCGGTTCCGTCTGATGCCTTGCCCCTGGATGAGGATAAGTTTGACGATATCGAGCCGGAAGAGGAGGAGGAACAAACACTCGTATCCGAAACCTTGGGGCGTATTCTGATTGCCCAGGAAAAGTACGTCGAGGCGGCTTCTGTCTATCGTACGCTGGCAGAGCAGTACCCGGATCACAGAGAGCGACTGCTGGCTGAAGCGAGTCGGCTGCGTAATCTGGCGTTCAACAGATCGGAACCGTGATCCCCAAGAAGATGGCACGCCTCATAGCAGGCGTGATGAGTGGCACTTCACTGGACGGTGTGGACGTGGTGATCGCGGACGTGTCCGGTCAGGACCGCGGTTTGCGTTTACATATCCGCGCCTTCTACAGCGAACCGTACACGCCCTCCCTTCGCGCGTTGCTCCAAGCAGCGGCTACAGCGCAAGTCTTTGACGTAACCCTGCTCTGCCAACTTAATGTGCGCCTGGCACATGTATACGCCGATGCAATACGTGCTGCGGCACAGACTGCGGGTATTGACCCAAAGCGGCTTGACCTGGTCGGTTCGCATGGACAAACAGTTCGGCACGTGCCCTCCGCACAGGATTGCGCGGGCCTTGCTGTTGCGTCCACATGGCAAATCGGTGACCCCTCGGTACTGGCACAGCTACTGGGAGTGCCTGTCGTTGGGGAGTTTCGGCAAGCAGACATGGCCTTGGGTGGACAGGGTGCACCGCTCGTCCCATACTTTGACTACGTAATATTTGGCGATGACCATGAAACGCGCGGCTGTCTGAATTTGGGCGGCATCGCCAATTTGACCATACTGCCGGCTGGCAGTGCGGCAGCGAACGTATATGGATTCGATACCGGACCGGCCAACATGGTGATTGATGCGCTTGCTCAAGCCCTGCTGGGTCAGCCTTATGACAAGGATGGTGCTGCGGCTGCGCGCGGTACCGTAAATTGTGCGCTACTTGTACACCTGCTTGAAGACCCATTCTTGCGTATATCCCCGCCTAAATCCACCGGACGCGAGCTTTTCGGCCCGGAATACGTGTCGCAACTCCTGCACGAAGGAAAGACGCTTTCACCCGAGGACCTCATAGCGACAACCACCGCGTTCACGGCGGCCAGCGTGCACCGGGCCTATGAGTCTTTTGTGGCCAGGCGTCACCGGCTGGATCGGCTTGTCGTATCCGGCGGTGGGGTGTACAACCAGACGCTGCTTCGTATGCTCAAAAAGCATTTCGGCTCGATTCCAGTTGTTCGATCTAGCGAATTCGGCATCGATGAAGATGCCAAAGAGGCGTTATGCTTTGCCGTGCTTGCTCATGAAACCGCAAACGGCCACCCTTCGGGCATGCCCTCGGTGACGGGCGCAAAGCATCCGGCAATACTCGGCAAAATTTGCCCTCCGTCTCCAGCCTTATAGCGCACCTGCGGCATGAACCCTAATTCACAGCCTGTTGAAGGTGCAGGAGAGTTTAATCTCATTCGGCGCTTGCACGGCCTGCTGAACGATTACGCCTCGCCGGAATTATGTGTTGACATCGGGGACGATGCCGCTGCTTATCGCACACACGGGAATCGAGTACAAGTCGTTACAACAGACGCTCTTATAGAAGGATACCACTTTGACCTGGGCTTTTACACTATGGAGGACATAGGGTATAAGGCTATGGCGGTTAACGTGAGTGACATTGCGGCTATGAATGCCAAGCCACGGTTTGCCACAGTCGCTTTGGCCATACCGGGAAGCCTCCTCATAGACCAGATCGAATGCCTGTACGGAGGTTTGCGCATATGTGCCGACACCCATGGGATCCAGATTGTGGGTGGAGACACTACACGCTCGCCCGTCATTATGCTAAGCGTGACGGTGATCGGTGAAGTGGAAGAGCGTGATCTGGTTCGTCGCAGTGGCGGCAAGGCGGGCGATTTGTTGTGTGTCACGGGCACCGTGGGTGCTGCTGCCCTTGGGCTTCACTTGCTGCGCCGTGAGACTGAATCGGGCCCCGGTGCCATCAAGCTGGCTGAAGAGGCACGTTCCCATGTCGCACACCGCCACCTTCGCCCTGAACCTCGAACAGATATTGTGGAGGACTGGAAGACACGCGGTGTGCGCCCAAATGCCATGATTGATATTTCGGACGGGCTGGCGGCCGACGTGCACCAGTTGTGTGCAGCGAGCGGATGTGGGGCCGTTGTTCGTCGCCCGGCATTGCCGGTTGCAGAAGAAATGCGTATTGTCGCCCAAGCCCTGGCTGCGGATCCTCTAACGTATGCATTGGGCGGTGGGGACGATTACGAGCTGCTTTTCGCTGCATCGGCCAATACCTGCCGCACCCTGGATCCCGCAAGCTATACCGTGATTGGCGAATTGACCGCGGAACGGGGCCTTATACTTCTTGAAGACGCCGACGGAACCGTCTTGCCGCTTTCCCGAGCCGGACACGACCACTTTGCGTCCAAGGATTAATTCTGCCAGTCAACACCGCCAGTTACATCGGCAGCGATTCTTGTCGGTTGATTTCATATTTCTCGCTACCCCTCGTACTTTTTTCATCTTTACTAAGCACACCATCCCGCACAGACTGACGCAGCCATTTTTTTAATTGGCCTTTCTGAACGTCCAGCAGTTCGCTAAGCTCATCCACACTGCGCGGCTTCTCGCAGTGCGTTCGCAGAATCGGCAGCACCGCCTCATACACATTTTGCGCCTTTGGTTTCAGGTCCGTCGATGTGTGCTCCTGCACAGCTGGTGGGAGCTGCCCGGCTTTCTCAGGTGTTTCGGCCATTGGCACAGTATCCGTCGATTGTACTGGCATTGCTAAAGGATGCCAGTCAAGCTTGACCTGCTCGTCAGACCACAACTCTGCCCCCCGGTCGAGTAGCTGCTGCGCGTCTCCTGATACGTCTTTGCTTTTTCCAGTCCATACAAAAAACGACTTCCCGCTGCCTCCCTGCTTCATTGCCGTTGCCGATCCATACGTGTCTACGACGATGCCGGTGCCACTTACATACAATGCCTGATCGGCGAGTCCAATGCTGACCAATCCCGCTTCGGCGGCATGTAGCATTGCGGACCGGGCACTCGGACTGCATGTGCTTACGTGCACCAGCCGTTTGGCGGCAATGGCCCGGCGGGCGGATTTTTCGACAGACTTGTGGATCAGCTTATCTGCCAGAACCCGGATGACTTTCCCTCCAGCTTCCCTGGCCGCCGCCACAGAAGCGTCAGCCACACGATAATGGCCAGCCGTGATCACGGTCCGGTCACTGCACGCCGCCAAGGCTGCACTTTTGCGCGCTATAAGTTCTCTTGGCGCGCTTAGACTGTCTGGGCCAAGAATGGCAAAACCACCCGCGTGCAACAAAGCCTGGTGACCAGAACCAAAAAGCAGTGGTGGAGCCGAATGTTCGAGTACAGTCCTGAGCCGCTTGGGGTAGGCCGAATCGCTGCGGCTGATAATCCATACGCCACTGCGTTGCCACTCCTCAACACAAAAACCTAGTTGTATACCGCGCCCCATCAACTGCCGAAGCCGTCCATATGCCAAGCCACAAGCTGCAGCATCCTGCAGGTATGCGTCCTCCATCAGGTGTGCGAATCTCAAATCCTTTACTGCCAGCCACGAGGCCAGTTGAATGTATTCGGTCTGGATGAGCGGCCGCAGTGTGCCTTTTCCACCGAGATCAGCACATAAAAGCAACGTAACGTTGGTATCGTCTGAGAGCTTGTTAAACATCTCTAACCCGCCAGGTCTCGTTTAACAAGTACCAATGGCCGTACGCTTCCACAGCCAGCATGCCGGAGGAGTGCGGCCACGGTCGTGAGCGTCCAGCCACTGACCGACACATCGTCAATCAACAGGACGTCCCCTCGGCAGTGTGCCGGTACTGCAAAAGCGTTTGCTACGTTGGCGGCACGCTGCACATGATTCTTCATTTCACTCTGCGGTCGACACGCATTCGCGCGCTCGACAACCGGTATGTATGGAAGTTTCAGCGTCGCTGCGAATGCTTGAGCAAAAGCACCAACATGCTGCGTCCCACGGCGTGACGGCACCGTGGTCACCCACTGCGGGCGGGGATACGGGTTCCATTGCCGCAGCAATTGGACAGCAACCTCGACAAGCCGCGGAGAGTATTGCGCCTCAAACTGCCGCTCCCTCCACACCAGGTCGCCCCAGCCGCCATCCCGCCATCCGCCTAACGCCCGTCCCCTAACTGCCCGGAAACCGACCGAAATACACTCCTCATCGCTGTGAATGGCATGGTCGGACAGAAGCGGCGTGGGCCACTCCCTGCGCGGAAAGATATGCCGTGCACGATTCAGGATAAACTGCCTGGCCTGATGGACCAGTGACTGCGGTACGTAAACCGGGACAAGATCCTGCCCCAGACAGTTTCTGCACCGCCCGCAATTATCTGCCGTCCCATCATCAAGCGCAGTCTGCAAAAACGCCATGAGGCAGTCCTGATGATTCATGTAATTCTGCATCTGGACCTGCTCAGCCTCGCGGATTTCGCGTAAGCGTGTAATGTATTCCGGATCAATTTGATAGTCCGATGCTTCTTCACGAGCTGTCCAGGCCCGGCCAACTTGAATGACCGGTGCTGGCGATTCCAAAGCAAGCAACTTCAATGTTTTCTCGATGATGGAACGTTTGAGGTTCACGGCCGCTTCGATTTCTTTGAGCGTCAATCCTCCGTCAGCCTCGTTCAGTGCGGCCAGAATGCTTCTGATTTTTTCCTGCTCCGGAAACGCATTGTCCATAAAATATTCGGCAATGCGATCATCCTCCGTGCCCCACAAAAGCAGACCAAACGCTTCGGCAATCCCGCGACCGGCCCGGCCCACCTGCTGGTAATAGTGAATGACAGACGGAGGGCGCTGGTAGTGGATTATGAAGCCCAGGTCCGGCTTGTCAAAGCCCATTCCCAAGGCCACCGTCGCCACCAGCACCTTCAGGTCATTGTTTAGAAGGGCCTGTTCCAATTCTTCACGCGTGTTGTCGCCCCGGCCGCTGCTGCCATGGTAGGAGCGAGCCCGTATTCCGTTGGATGCCAACCAGTCGGCTACCAAATCCGAGTCTTTTCTGGTGAGGGTGTAAATGATACCACTCCCTCCCAACTGCGGGACAGCCTGCGCTAGCCACCCCAGCCGGGCTTTGGCGTCAGGCATGGTGATGGTTTGAAGCCGCAGACTCTTTCGAACCAAGCTTCCCCGGTGGACAGCGATATTGCGACCGAGTTGATCCCTAACGTCTTCCACTACGCGATTGTTGGCGGTTGCCGTTGTCGCTACAATTGGCACGTTACGCGGTATAGCGCTCTGCACGCGCTGGATGCGTCTGTAGTCGGGACGAAAGTCGTGTCCCCAATCAGAGATGCAATGCGCCTCATCAATGATCAAAAGGCCCAGATTGCCGGTAATCCTGGGCAACGTACGCCGCACGAAGCGTCCATGCGCCAGCCGCTCCGGTGTGATCATAAGCAGGTCCGTCTTGTCTTGCGCCAGCTCTTTTTCAATATCACCCCACTCGTTATAATTCGACCCGATAAACATGCGCGCAACCAATCCCAAGGATTCCGCCGCTCGGATCTGGTTGCGCATGAGTGCCAAAAGGGGCGACACCATTAGAGAAGGACCTTCTCCGCGATCGCGCAGGATTTTGGTGGCAATGCAGTAGACCATCGTCTTCCCCCAACCAGTCCGCTGTACGACCAGAACCCGCTTCTTCTTGATGATCAGCTCAATGCTTTCCCATTGCCCGTCTCGAAACGTGGCCGATGCGTTGCCAACGATGTCGCGCAGGTACTGCTCCGCAACATCCTTCAGGGTTTTGGGACCGCTGTCCAGCGAGGCCACTATACCTGCACTTCCAGATGGTATTGTGTCCATTATTGAGGCATCTTCTTGGTCCGCGCTGCATCGCGGCAGCACTGATACCTACGCTAATGGCTGCATAGCTCAAAACGTGAAGCATGTAGAATATCCTCACGCATCCGGCGCCTGCTTTCAACATCTGGCATGCCAATAGGGGAGCCAGGCGGCGGAGTCACCTGATCGCGCACGTCGTCCGGCGAATAATCGCGCAGCAAGTACCGATTAATATCATCTAGCACCATGCCGCGATGTGCCCACGTTTCCTCGTCACGTGTACTGCCAGGGTTCTCGATGAGCCACTCGTGGAATTCCTGCAACTTCTGCAGTGCCATCGCGCGCACAGATGCTGCGGCCTGCTGATTGGCAGCCAGACTGAGCAATTCATCCACCCAGACTTGCTGCACGACGCGTTGCAGCTCAGCATCATAGGCATTGTCCGGAACGCGCACGCCCCAAGTTGCGCTGCTTACAGCTTCGAGCACGGATTCAAAGTCTGGAAGTGTTGGGTCGAAGTCGTGCTGGTACGTAAGGCGGGCCGCACGCTCCGGATGCAGTATGAGCCCGAATACCAGACTCGCGACAGTCGCTGCCGGCATGTACGGATCAAATGTAAGTCCCGTATGGCGGGCGAAGAGTTCACGATGGGGTCCGTAGCCCGGTGGCCTCGGCGGAATTCGAGTGCGAATGTTGGCGGGCAGGCGCAGGGCTTCCGGCTGTATGACTCGAATTAGCGCATCCAGCGCTGCCTCCTGTGCCGAACCTGGGACAAACTTGGGCAGGGAGAGCCGGTCGCCGCGCATGGCGTAGGAATACGTAACGCCGCCCAACAGTTTCCCGGTAGCTTCCACTTGGTAGCGATGACGCAAATAAAGGGGCACCAGCACCTCTTCCAGTGTGGCCAAGGGCTGCCCCATGCGAATAGCTCGCTCACCAAACTGCTCCAGGGCTGCAGTGCGTACAGCCATCTCGTGTTCGAGGGCCAGCACCATATTCTGGCCGTTATCCCACAGGTTCGAAAGCGGGTGGGCGGCCCCTGCAGGGCGTGCATCGGCATCGGTAATGAATCGCAGGCCACGTTCTGCTGCGGAGGAGAGGATGTGTCCCAGCATGTCCTCTTCAGATTCTCCAGGGGAGGGTTGGGCATACCCGTATGCAATAGCAACTTTGTCCCAGTCGCCAATACCCGTGGCATAAGCTCTGTCGAGGCTTACGGAACCGCTTGGGTCCAGGGTGGCCAGCGGAGCCGGATAGTCCATGACCGAAGCCCGGTTCTGGATCGAGGCCGAAAAGTTGTGCGTCAGGCCCAACGTATGTCCAACTTCGTGCGCGGATAACTGACGGATGCGGGCAAGCGCCATGTCCAGCATCGGATCGTCCGCAGAAAGGGAATCACCGTAGGGTGCAAGCAAGCCTTCAGCGATGAGATAATCCTGCCGAACGCGCAGAGAACCCAGCGATACGTGACCTTTGATGATTTCGCCGGTGCGCGGATCGACTACGCTGGAGCCGTAACTCCAGCCTCTCGTGGACCGATGGACCCATTGAATCGTGTTGTAGCGAACGTCCATGGGATCGGCATTTTCCGGCAGTAATTCCACCCGAAACGCATTGGAAAAGCCTATGGCTTCGAATGCTTCGGACCACCAGCGGGCCCCATCGAGCAGCGCACTACGGACCGGCTCCGGCGTGCCTGGATCCAAGTAGTAGACAATGGGCTCCACGGGATCACTGGCAGCGATCGAAGGATCGGATTTTATCAGACGGTGGCGCCTCACAAAGCGCCGTACCACATCGTCGCCAACAGGCGTGGCGTAGTCCCGCCAAGTGTGTGCCATGTAACCCGATCTGGGGTGAAAGACCCGCGGCACGTAGCCCGGATCGGGCAACCTCACCAGCGAATGTCGAACACGCAGGGTTACTGCGTAAGGATCGGCTGCCACCTCGCGCACAAACGCACCTGGAGCATCCGAGGTCAAGGTGACACGAGCTTCAAGCTCCGTATTGTGCGGAAAGACCTTAAGCATTTCCGGCACTACAGCGCTACGGGTTATGTCCACAACAAAGGATCCCTGTCCCGTGCCTCGAAGCCGTCGCGCAATGCCCTGCGCATCCCGGACAACGAAGTCCGTGGCATCCACCAGTACGCGAGTATCTGTTTCGGCGGCAGTCGTAAAGCCCCAGATCACCGCTTCAGCAAAGGCCTCATCCACCGCCTTGCGTTCTGCCGCATTGGGTGATTCGGCCCGATAGCGCAGGTTGGGCATGACCATAAGAATCTTGGGACCACTGCGCTCGAACCGGACCAGACGAGTATTCCCCAAGAGGCTGCGATCGAGCCCGACATCGTTGGATCCCAGCCCCGCCGGCAACGACGTGACGTATAGAAAATCCTTCCCCGTCACAGGAATTTCCAGGTAGACCCTGCCACCCTGTGTATCCCAGTACACCGGGAAAAACCCGTCGCGCCGTTCCATCCCCTGCGTCATCTCCTCAATGGAAGGGTCCTGTTGCGCGTATCCGGTGGCAAACGGAATAAACACCAGAAGGCCAGCAACAAATAATTGAATCCTAATAACACGTAGCATGGGATTTATCGTAGAGTTACAGGGTACAATTGGGGGCGTTCTATACAGTTCCGCGGGATAAATTTGTCGATTCTTTGCCTGCCTGCAGCCATGGCCCATCGTAATCAGACTAACCTTCCGCGTGCCAAGCACTATCTTTTGTGGCTGCATGTAACCCCTCGAAATACCCCTTGATGATGCAAGCAACCGGTGAGATCGTGCAGGTCGTTGGGCCTGTTGTAGATGTAGCGTTTCCCGCAGGTGACGTCCCGGATATCCTGGACGCCCTGGAAATCAAACGCGGTGATCTCGGCACGCTCGTGCTGGAGGTGCAGCAGCATCTGGGCGAAAACCGGGTTCGTACCGTCGCCATGGACTCTACTGATGGCCTCACTCGGGGAGAAGCGGTGAAGAGCCTGGGACAGCCCATTGCCATGCCCACCGGCAAGCACATTCGTGGCCGCCTGTTTAACGTCGTGGGCCGTGCTATTGACGGACTGCCACAACCCGAAGCGGATGGCTGGCTGCCCATTCACCGTGAGCCGCCTGCCTTTGCCGACCTTTCCACTAGTGTAGAAATGCTGGAAACCGGCATCAAGGTAGTAGACCTCATCCAGCCGTATGCCAGAGGCGGCAAGATTGGCCTCTTTGGCGGTGCTGGCGTCGGCAAGACCGTGCTCATTATGGAGCTTATCAACAACATTGCCAAGGCGCATGAGGGCCTGTCGGTGTTTGCCGGCGTAGGAGAGCGCACGCGTGAGGGCAATGACCTGCTTCGTGAAATGATCGAGAGCGGCGTCATGAAGTATGGCGACGCCTTTCGTGAAGCCATGGAGGCCGGAGCGTGGGATCTGTCCAAAGTGGACATGGATCTCGTAAAAGAAAGCAGCATCAGTTTGGTATTCGGCCAGATGAACGAGCCACCAGGTGCTCGGGCCAGGGTCGGACTCTCCGGCCTGACCATTGCCGAATACTTTCGCGATTTGAGTGGCCGTGACGTGTTGCTCTTTGTGGACAATATTTTCCGCTTCACGCAGGCGGGTTCCGAAGTCTCGGCTCTCTTGGGCCGTATGCCCAGCGCCGTGGGCTACCAGCCAACCCTGGCTACAGAAATGGGTGAGCTTCAGGAGCGGATTACATCGACCAAAAAAGGATCCATTACTTCGGTGCAGGCAATCTATGTGCCCGCGGACGACCTTACAGATCCGGCGCCTGCCACAGCATTTGCGCACCTCGATGCTACAACGGTACTTTCGCGCCGCATTGCTTCGCTAGGCCTTTATCCCGCGATTGATCCGCTGGATTCGAACTCGACCATTCTGACGCCTCGTGTAGTTGGTGAGGAGCATTATGCGACTGCTCAGGATGTCAAGCAGCTCTTACAGCGCTACAAGGAGTTGCAGGATATCATCGCCATTTTGGGTATGGATGAGCTCTCGGACGAGGACAAACTTGTCGTGCAGCGAGCCCGACGGGCGGAGCGCTACATGAGCCAGCCCTTCTCCGTGGCCGAGCAGTTCACAGGAGCCAAAGGCCGGTATGTCAAGATTTCGGATACTATAAAGGGTTTCCGTATGATTCTCTCCGGCGAACTCGACCATTTGCCCGAATCCGCATTTACGTATAAGGGCACCATTGACGAGGTAATTGAAGACGGAGAGCGGAAGCTGGCCGAGGCCGCTTAAGCTGGAACAGCAGATCTGCCTTAACTCCTTTGCGCATGGCATCAGAAGAAGTACCAAGTCTTGACCTGCAGTCTGATGTGGCCGCCGGAGAGCCGGTCATTAGCGAATCACCCGCTACCGGTGACGTCCCGAGGGACCAAACTCCTCGTACTCTTCAGGTTGACATTGTAGCACCGGACCAGCACGTGTTCCAAGGAATGGTGTCGAGGCTTCGCGCCCCCGGCAAGCAGGGCGGCTTCGAGATACGCTACAATCACGCCCCCATGATCGCGGCACTGGAGGTCGGGCCCTTGGTCCTGACCCTTCCCGGAGCCCAACAGCTTACATTCGCCACCAGCGGTGGGTTCGTTGAAGTTATCGGAAATGTTGTCACCGTACTCGCCGAAACCGCCGAACCGGCCAGCGCAATCGACGTGAACCGGGCTCAGGCCGCTGAAGCACGCGCACTGGAACGCCTGCGAAGCGCTAAGGATGATATTGACCGCGCGCGAGCAGAGCGGGCGCGTGAACGGGCACGCAACCGCCTGCGAGTCGGGATGGCCAGCATAGGCGGGCGTGCTGAATCGTAGACGCTCACGGCCATTGCAATAGTTCTCCGACCCGCCGACCTGCTTCCCGCTCGTGTATGGCGGGGCTGGATTTCATACATCCATTCGATGTCGCGCCTGCTATTCATCTTCCTTGCTGGCATGTGGTTCCTTCATCCCGCCCTTGGCCAGCCGGACAGCTCCTGGCAAACAGACGCTACCGGTAAACTTTCCTTTACCCAAGCTGGCTTCTACCGATGGTATGATGGCGGTGTCAGCTCCCTGGCACTCAGCGCAGGCCTGACGGCCGAATTCTCGCGGCACGGTCCAAACTGGGAGCAATCACACGCCATCCGCCTGGCGTATGGCGTAGTCAAGCAAAATGCACTGAGCCTGCGGAAAGCAGAAGACTTAATCCACGCACGCAGCACGTTTACGTTGCTTTCAGGCCCAGTTACGGGGCGGGTTCAGCCAGCTGTGTCGGTGGACTTTCGCTCACAGTTTGCGAATGGATTCACATACGGTTCCGGGCAGCGGGACGACATGCCAGCGCCGCGCATTTCCGCTTTCCTGTCACCCGCAATCCTTACCCAGTCCGTCGGACTGAGTTTTCAGGCCGCACATTGGGCCCAATTGCGCTTCGGCTTGGCGACCAAGGAAACCCTCGTAACTGAAAGATCACTGCGAGCACGGTACAAGGTGAATCCAGACAAATCCACACGCTGGGAGGCCGGCCTCTCCGGGTTAATCCTGCTTGATGGGGTCATGTTCACGAATGTGCACATGCATCACTCCCTGCAAGTTTTTGCTTCCTTCAACCAAGCTGGCACACCCGACATGTTGTCTGAGACGCTAATCACGATGAAGGTGAACCGGTGGCTTCAGGTCAACGTGGAATACACGGCACAGTTGGATCGCGACGTATCCCGATCCATCCAGATGAAAGAGTTGATCTCACTCGGCTTTACCGTCAGCTTGCTGTAACCGGCTCGGCGATATCACGTTCGGGCTCCGGGAGCATGAGCCATACCACCAGCACAATCAGAATTGTGGTTGCGGCGCTGCCCAGCGCATTGCTGATATAACCAAATCGGGTATAGAGCAGGCCTGCTATAGCTGTCCCCACACCAAACCCCAGCTGCCCTACAGCAATGGCCAGACTCATCAGTATGCCGCGCCGGTTTTCGCCGACGATTGCGGTCATGAGCGCCTGCAGAGGGGTCATGCGGACGGCAGCCAACAGCATCGCAAATGCGAGAACCCAACACGCGGTCACAAACCCTGTAATCAGGTATGTAGTCAGCGCAAACAGGATGCAAAGCAGCAGACACGTTGTAACAATGACGGGCTTTCTGCCGATTCGGTCTGAAACGCTCCCGCCGGCCGGTGCTCCGACGACCTGCGCCAGCCCGGCAAGTACAAACAAACCCGCCAACCCGGCTCCCGTTACACCGTGAGATTCTCTTAGCCAGACCGGCAGAAAGAACACAAACAGGCCGATGCTGGAAAACATGAGGAAATAAAGACACACACTCCCTGACGTTGCCCGCACGCGAAGCAGAGCCATGTAATTGGCCAGCACGTTGCGAAATGCCAGCGATTCCTTACTCCGCTCCACATCCGGCTGGGGGACAAACAGCCAAGTCATAAGCCAGCCCAAAGACATCAGGGCTCCAAATAGCACAAACGGCAGACGAAAGTCAGTCTCGTAAGCCATAAGTGTGCCCAATGGAATGCCCAGAATCTGTCCGGCAGCGATGCCACTCATCACCCATCCCACCGCCCATCCACGCCGCTCGTATGGGAAGTAATCGCCTACGTAAGCAATTATGCTGCCACTGAGTATTCCTCCGGCAGCCCCTGCAACGGCACGTACGGTAAGTAGCAACGCATAATTGTCGGCAAACCAGTGCAGCAGCATGGCGAGCGTCAAGAATCCGCTGCCGTACAAGAGAATTTTGCGCCGCCCGATACGATCCGAGATTGGTCCCGTGATGAGCGCGAAGACCGTAAGCGTGACCGCATACACAGTCCCTACCAATCCAAGTCTGAATTCGTCCACCAGAAGTACGCGGCCTATTTCCGGCAGAATCGGCACCACAATGATGAGCTGACAGCTCACCATGAATATGATCATCCACAGTGCCGCAACTATCAGAAACGTCTTTGGTTTGCCAGAGGCCATCCCGGCGGGTGTACGAAAAGTGTGAGCATTACAGGTTGGCCTGCTACAACGCGGGCTAACACCTGTTTCGCGAATCGTATATTGGCAGACGCCAAGCACCGGCTCTGAATTCACACCTATGACATGGATTGAGCGGAAGGTCCAGAATCCGGATTTAGTACAGCAGTTGAGTCACGTGCTCAACGATTTGCCGTTGCCGCTCGCACGGGCCTTGGTCCTGCGTGGTATAGACAGCTTCGAAACGGCCCGAACGTACTTCAGAGCCACGCTTGAAGAAACACACGATCCCTGGCTGTTGCAAACCATGGAAGAAGCGGCCAGTCGTCTGGCACGTGCGATCCAGTCGCAGGAACGCGTGCTGGTTTACGGTGATTTCGACGTGGATGGCGTTACGTCCACGACCTTGGTGGTGGATTTTCTGCGCTCTCGCGGCACTCAGGTCGATTACTTTATCCCGAGCCGCCTGGAAGATGGCCATGGTTTTCATGAACGCGGCGTAAAGACCGCGTTAGCACAGAACGCCACGCTGATCGTGGTAGTGGACTGTGGCACCAGCGCGACGGAAACTGCAGCCCTTGCGCGAAAGCACAGACTGGATATCATTATTTGCGACCACCACGAAAACACGGGTGTGAATCCTCCCAGTGTGGCCCACATCAATCCTAAACGGAACGGCTGCACGTATCCTTTCAAGGAATTGTCTGCCTGTGGTTTGGCCTACAAAATGGCGGTGTCCACGTGCGAGCTTTTGAATGAACCACCGGAAACAACGCGTGAATATCTAGACTTGGTGGCGCTGTCCACTGTGTGTGACGTAATGCCGCTGCATGACGAGAACCGCATCCTAGTGCGGGAGGGTTTGGAAGTCTTACGTTCCACCACACGGTACAGCCTCCAGGCCCTGATGAATGTAGCCGGTGTGGAGCCATCCGAGATCCGGTCCAACGATATTGCCATGCGACTAGGCCCACATCTGAATGCTGCAGGCCGACTGGCACACGCTGGCCTCGCGGTGGAATTGCTTTTGGAGAAAAACTTTGAGCAGGCCTTCCAACTTGCATTCCAACTGGGGGAACTCAACACGAAGCGCAAGGGCTTGGGCAAGGAAATCGAAACAACTGCTTCCAAGCTGGCCCGAACACAACTGGCCGGCGCCCACCCGCACGCGCTAGTGTTGCACGATCCTGAGTGGCACCCGGGAGTATTGGGTCCCGTTGCAAATCGTATAGTGGAGGCTTTTGGCCGGCCGACCATACTCCTGACCAACGATCCACAAGACCAACGCGACGCGGAGACCCGGAGCGGACTGGTTGTGGGGAGTGCGCGTTCTGTTGAAGGCCTTGACATTCACGACGCACTGGCCTCATGCCGCGATCTTCTAACAAAGTTTGGCGGCCACGCCCAAGCAGCCGGACTCTCAATACCAGCCGTTGATATCCCGGTACTCCGGGAGCGTCTTAATGCCTACGTGCGGACACGCATCGACACGCGCTTCGTCGTGACTTCAACCGGTTATGATGCCAAGCTGGCGGCGACGGACATCAACCAGCGCTTTGTCAATGTACTCAAACAGTGCGAGCCTTTTGGCAAAAACAACGAGGAGCCTCTTTTTTGTATTCCGGACCTGCACGTCGTCAGCGTACGCACTACGCGTACCGGTGAACACCTGTCGTTAACCTTTAAGGCACCCGGCAAAGGGCGCCAACTTGACGCGATTGCGTTTTGGCACGGAGACAAGCTCATCGCCATGGAAGAGGCCCGAATACAGCAGTTGCCCGTTGAGCTATTGTGCAGAGTAACTGAGAACACCTTTAATGGACGCACCCGCCTTCAGCTCAGGGTGGAGGCGCTTCGCACCGCAGACATCCCCAGCTCGCCCAACAACACATGCCAGGCATAGTGTTCCACACGCTTTGGATTGTCTTCGCCGCATTATGGGTTGCCCCCAACCTCTATGCACAACTCCTTAGTCCTCAGGAATTTCTGGGCTATGCACTCGGCGAAGACTTTACTCCGCATCACCGGGTGACCGCCTATTTCGAGCACGTTGCCAGCGAGGTCGCGCACGTGACGCTCGAGCAGTATGGCGCAACGACTGAAGGTCGCCCACTGCTATACGCCATCGTGTCATCGGCCACAAACATGGGTCGCCTGGAAATTATACGTAAAGGCAATCTCCAACGTGCCAGATTGCTTCCCGGGACTCCGGAAAGTGAGGGGCCAGCCCTTGTTTGGCTAAGTTATAATGTGCACGGAAATGAGTCCGTTAGCACAGAGGCTGCACTGGCCACACTATATGCGCTCGCGGATTCCACAGATATGCGCAGTCAGGCCTGGCTTGAGGATGTGGTGGTCATACTCGATCCCTGCATCAATCCGGACGGACGGGAACGATATGTTCAGTTTTATCGCAGCACGCGTGGACAAACCTTCGACCCCCTGCCCGAAGCACGTGAACACGCAGAACCTTGGCCAGGCGGGCGCACCAACCATTATTACTTTGATCTGAACCGGGACTGGGCTTGGGGTACACAATCCGAAACGCGGCAGCGCTTGGTCCACTATAACAGGTGGATGCCGCATGTACATGTGGATTTTCATGAGCAGGGGGTCAACGAACCGTACTATTTCGCGCCGGCAGCAGAACCTTACCATGTATACATCACGCCATGGCAGCACGAATTCCAAAGGCTGATTGGCAAAAATCACGCACGCTACTTTGACACGAACGGATGGCTGTTTTTTACACGCCAAGTATTTGACTTATTCTATCCGGGTTACGGGGATACGTGGCCCATGTTCAATGGCGCCGTCGGGATGACCTACGAGCAGGGCGGGTCCGGCCGGGCCGGGCTTGGCATCATTACTGCCGAAGGAGATACCCTCACACTCCGTGACCGCATTGACCACCACTTTACTACGAGCCTGTCCACCATTGAAGTGGTCGCCCGGAACCGCATCCAAATCACGCATGAATTCGCGGATTATTTTGCGCGCGCCAGCGCATCGCCGACCGGTACTCATGCTGCCTATGTCATTCCATGGGCGGATCAAGTCGATCAAGTTTCTACCCTTCAACGGCATTTGGATTTGTTGGGGATTCGTTATGCAACTGCTACGCAGCAAACACACACGTCTGGCTTTGCCTACCGAACCGGTGCAACGGGCCCGGTTACCGTATCACAAGGCGATATGGTAGTCCCCGCTGCTCAGCCCAAGGGGGTGCTGACCAGTGTACTGTTTGAGCCCGAAGCAGAGCTCCGCGATTCTCTCAGCTACGACATTACGGCTTGGACCTTGCCCTACGTGTACGGCATTGAGGCGTATGCTGTCGATACGGCTATCGACATTAATACGCCTGCGTACAACCCGCCTGTGGCCGACGAACCAGATGAAGCCCACCGACCCGCAGCGTACCTGGCTGAATGGAAAAGCTTTGAGGACGCCCAGCTTCTGGCTCGCCTTTTGCACCACGGGGTGAAGGTGCGTTTTTCGGAAAGGCCCTTTACGGCTGCTGGCAAGTCCTACGGTGCCGGCACGCTCATAATGACGCGGGGTGGAGCCGGCAAAGAATTTGATGAAGCCGTGCGTGCTGCGTCGCGGGCCGTCGGGCAACCCGTAGATGCAGTCGAGTCCACCATGGTTACTGAAGGCGTTGACTTTGGCTCTAGTGACGTGCCCTACCTTCGGCGTCCTCGGGTCGCCGTGATTGCCGGGCCAGCCGTGAGTGCCTACAGTTTGGGAGAACTCTGGCACTTTTTTGACGAACAGTTGCAATACCCGGCAACGCTGATTGGCAGCGATTCTTTCGCTCATCTGCATCTGTACCGATATGACGTAGTGATTCTGCCCTCAGGCAACTACGGTGAGGTACTTACGGAATCACGTCTTGGAGAAATCCGCGAATGGATCCGGGCCGGCGGCCGCCTGATTGCCATAGAAGGTGCAGCCCGATTTCTTGCAGGAAAAGAGGGATTCAGCCTGACGAAATTTGAGAAGAAGGACGAGGACAAAAAAGAGAAAGAGCCGGAATCTCTTCTGAAACGCTATGCCGATCGTGATCGAACGGCCATTAGCGAGGAGGTGTCGGGGGCGATTTTCCGTGCATCACTGGATGTGACACATCCGCTCGCGTTTGGCTACAATGAGGTTTACTTCACACTTAAACGTGCGAATGAGGCCCACACTTGGCTGGCGGAAGGCTGGAACGTCGGCGTGGTGCACAAGAACTCACTTGTAAGCGGATTTGCGGGAAGCAAAGCTGAGGTCGCGCAGGAGAATTCCCTGCTCTTTGGTACGGAGTCCCTCGGTCGCGGTGAAGTAATATACCTTTTGGACAGTCCGATTTTCCGTGGTTTCTGGTATGGCGGCCGGCTGCTATTGGCCAATGCAGTTTTCTTGGTGGGGCAGCGCATTGTGGCCTCCTTCTAGACACTTCTTGGCCGATGGTATTGCCGCTTCGGGGTACGTTTCTTGGTTGCGTACTTACAAGCGTCTTTGTGACCGGTACCTTGGCACAAGCGACCCTCAAGGGGGTGGTCTGGGACGCACCATTTCCGCCGCTCGCACGGGATCTGGCCGAAATGCGAAACGCCGGCGTAGAGGCTGTACGGTTGCCGCTGCTATTGGATGCCGGCCTCCTGCCGGTAGCCGATTCACTAGGTCTGCAGTTGTTTCAGGACCTCCCGTTTCGGTACCTGCCTGCGGCTCTGCTGGTGGACACCCTTCGAGCGGCAGAAGGGTTGCTGGCTCAGGCATTGCAGCGGGCGGCCCTGCACCCTTCAGCGCGCCACTATGGTCTCGCGTACCTCAGTGAAACCAGTGATCTGCAAGCGTGCGGGTATATTGAAGCACTGGCACGAAAAGTGCACTCGTTACCGGGAGCAAAGGCCTATTATGTCAGTGCATTTGGAGAGCACGACCGGTGTGCAGCACGCGTCGACATGGTGCTTCTCGACTTGCGACACATACATGACCCCGTGGCCGAAGTTGCGGCATGGCCGTACGCAACATCAGCCGGCGTCGGTGCTTTAGGTATAGAGGCCCGGGCAATCGCGGAGGGACTCAGGCACCCCAACTCGCCACAGTCCCAAGCGCGATATCTGGAAACCAACTTAAAAGCACTGTTGCAGGCCGGCGTGCCGGCCGTATTTGTACACCGATGGAAGGATGCAAGTGCTCAAGAACAGCTCTGGGGGCTCGTCTCGGCAGATGGCACGTTGCATCCGTCCTATGAGGTCGTGCGCGGCCTGTTCACGGGCACGCAATCAGTCTTTGCCTTTGCCGCCGGGTCACAATCCAGCCGCGGTGTGCCGTGGGTCATACTGTTCGGATGGATCGTGATCCTCTGTATAGGTCTGCTGGTTGCGACCGCTCGACGTTGGCAAAACCTGCTTTTGCGATATTTCAGAAGGCACGGATTCTATGTGGACGCCATTCGAAGCGAGCCCCAAGCCTTGGGCTTTTCGCCAGCCTTATTCCTAGCTATACAGTCACTGGCTGTTGGAATAGCCGCTTGCCTGCTCATCCGGTTAGTAAGCCAAGCGAATGCGGCCGATCCGGTACTGGCCATACTTGGACCCGAATGGCAATCCCGCACCCGAGTCGTGTTGTCTCGCCCGTGGATTCAGATGTTTTTGTTTGCGAGCCTCTACGGAGTCGTTCAGGTTGCTATCACAGCGCTCTCCGCACTAGTGGCAGGCGGCCGACGCAGGTTTCCATTCAAACGGGTACTCATAGTGCAAATTTGTGCCAAGTGGATGTATTTGTTACTCGTGCCACTCGGCATGGTGACTGCGTCCCTGCCTGTATCTTCCTCGGTTCCTATGACGGGAGTCATTACCATAGTATGGGGGCTGATACTGGTTCATAGCATGTGTCGAGGCGCGGTTGATTGTGCGGCTGTTTTTTCGCGCCGCCCGCTGGCTGCGGCTTTGGGAATGGTTTCCTTGCCCCTTCTTGTCATGCTTTTTGGAACCGGACTGTTCCTGCTAACCAACGCTGGACACTATGCCACTTTTTGGTGGCACTTACTGATGCACAGTTAATTTTTTGCGGGACTTGGACACGGGCTGCTTGTCGTCGAATTACCTCCGGTGGGGGAAATACGGAATGACTTAATGCAATCCACAACAGAGCCGGAGCTTGGCCGCACTTTCGGCATCCAATTGGCCTGCTGGAATTCAAGTAAGCGTATCAAGCCTCATGCAGTCGTAAGGCGTTCCCACTCACGATTGGCGAAGGCCAGAAAAGGCCCTTTTGCATGCAACCAACTGAAATGCAATACAAATGGAGTTACCATGAAGTAATCCTGCCTGCGTAATACACGGCCAGCCAGCTTGATTAAGAAATCACGCACACTCGCATTCTTAAGTCCCCGAATTTCGAAAATGAATCGGTCGCTGTAGTAGCGGCAGGTCACCTGTTCAAAATCCTCCGTGTGAGTAGTCAGACCTGGAATGTAGTCCAGTTGTGGACTGTTGTAACCCTGATACCAACTGTACACCGGCGCTGCATGACGGCTCATCGCCATGGCCAGACTCCACTCGCAGGATTCTTCTGAACGCCCTTCGGCAAACCGTGTCCGAAAATGCGTCTCCCCGCGCCGGGCATACAACTCCGTAGCGGTCTCGCAAATAGTCTGTGCCGCCTCCTGGTCACTGGCATAGATCATGCCAGCCTGCACTCTAGGCAAGTACGTCAGGTTGAAGCGTCGAAGGGTCTGCTGGCGACGATCCCGCAGATATTCCAGAAAAACCCCCAAGCTCTTGGGGCCGCCGAAGTACAAATCTGCACGATCGAGGCCAGTGGCGGTAAAGGGGTAAACAGAGAGTTGGATCCACAACGGATCCGGATTGCGGCACCATACCATATCACTATCGACAAAGAGTGTACGCTTAAATGCCATGAACCGGTGTAAATGATGCTTGAATCCCGTGATTGATCGGTGCCTGTCTGGGAGGGGCTCAAGCCGGCTAAAGATGTGCGTCAGCCCATGCGCTTCCAATATCCTCCGGTGTGCTTGCGGGCAATAGAGCACAACGGGACGCCGCGTGTCATGACGGCGAAGGGTCGTAACGGAGACCACCGCCTGCCTTAAGTAGTGTTCTCCGCCGTATGTATGCAGGACGTAGCCTTCCTCGGACACGCGATCTGGCGCTTGGTTACTTTAGCCGCAGCTAAGATACACTCATGGCCAAGACTGCGCCATCTGTATCTAGCTGGCAGACTTTTCTCGAGCCAGCTTCTTGCGAAGACTGGTCATGAATTGGTCAAACCCTCGCTTTCGGATAAAACTCTGAAAAGATACGGAGTATCCCTCAACGGTTCCCACATCATCAATAATGATGTCATACAGCCACCACAGATTCTCCCTTCGGTGCAGCAGGTATTCGACCTTCAGCGTTGTGTTGTCCACGCGGGCGGCCGTCAGCACGTAGGCTTTGTTGCCGGTTACTCCCACGGAGTCAAATCTTACAACAGCATTATAGACCGACAGGTCTGAAAGAGACTGTGCCCGCACGATGCCACCGAAGGTCTCGACAAAATCTCTGCGCTGAGCCTCTGTCAATCCCTCGAAATGCGCACCCAGTGACAACCGCCCCATTTCCTCAAAATCTATTCGGTCATTAATCAATGCCCTTGCCTTTTCCCGGCTGGCCGGATTCTGATTAATGCCGCGCACGGCCTCCTTGATAGCCCGGTCGCGTCCCTCCATAAATGCACGCACCTCGAGTGCAACATCCTGCGCACGGGCTGCTGGCGACAGAACGAACAGGACAAGTAGTAATAGCGATTTTGGAAGACGATTCATTCGATCTATCAACCGATTAGCATATCTAATTCTTGTATGAGCATACCAGACGCAGCGAGTAAACGCAAAACGGCTATGTTATAGCGGCGCACGGCCTGCAGATACAGTGCTTCCAATTCCAGATTGGCCTGTACGGCCCTAACCAGGTTCTCCGTGTCGCCCAGATCAAGATCAAAATTGATATTCTCCACGCGCAACCACTCCTTGCTGATTGAAAGTGTGCTATCCTGCGCCGCCAGCGCCGCCTCTTCAATAACCAGCGAGCGCCAAGCCTCCTCCACCTCCAGCAGCACGAGTTGCTCGGCCGCCGTGAGCATATGTTCTGACTCCTTGTGCTTTGCCCGTGCCTGAGCGACTCGGGCCCGGGTTTGGGAGAAATTCAGCTTTTGCTGGAATCCAAACCCGGTTCGAGCGCTCGTCTTTCGAAATCCATCGGCGATGAAGGGATTCGGCTGTCGGTACCGGTTTGATGCTCCACTCACACTGAAAGAAAATCCCAGTACGATCCGGGGATAGTAGTCCGCGTGTGCTACGCGCACGAGCGCTTCACGTGCGGTCAACGCGGCCCGCGCCTGCAACAGTTCCGGGCGGAGGCGCAGGGCTGCCTCTTGATATACGTCAAGGTCAGCAGGCACAAAGACTAACGGCTCCAAGCTTTCATGCGTGGGCTCTAGCGCAGCCTGTGCCGGCAGCATGAGCTGCCGGCGCAGCGCGGTTTGTGCCAGTAGCAGGTTTTCGGCCACTTCCACAACACGCCGTGTATATTCCTGTTGCACTATAAGCACTTGGTAGCGATCTGCATCGTCCACATCTGGATCACCTTCCTGCAGCAGTCGCTCAATTTCTCCCATAGCCTGTTCCACGATCTCACCCGCACGATCAGTCAGCCAAGAAAGCTCTCTTGTGAGCAGCACGTTGTAGTAGAGTGCGGCGCCGCGCAGCGCAGCCTCAGTCTCCTTTTCCAGCACACGGTTGAGTTCCACCTTAACGCCCGCTGTAGCGGCACCAATGCTGCCTCCCAGTGCCCCCCACGTATGCAGCGGTTGCAGAATTAAAACTTCTGTCTGGGCAAACGGACTCAGATTCGAAAAGTCGTTGCGAACATCCGGATCCGAATAGAGCGCATCGCTGGGCGTATTGTTCGGATTAGTGATACCTGGTACCATGGAAACGGCGCTGGTGGCTTGGACGTCGGTCAGAAAGCGGCTGCTGCGGGCGAGAGCGTGCTGGGCTTCCGCATGGCGCTGGCTGGCTCTCGCCGCATCCAGTTCCGGACTTACTTCAAGCACGCGCCTAATCACCTGCTGCAGGTCCACAACAAATGTGTCGGATATCGCCTGAGCCACTGCCGGCAACGCAGTTGCCGTTAAAACAGCCAGCAGAATCGGCCTCTTATACATGCGGACATTACGATTATTGCCTTCAGGACGCCGTGCAAGCGTGCAAGGTCACAGTACGGGAAAGTTCTGCCGGAAAGTCATCCGCTAAAGTCCAAGGCTCCCTTCGACGAATGCGTGACCAGGAGAATGTGGCAAGCAGTTCAATCGGCTTCATCGGTATACACTCCGGCACAAGGCCGAAGGACCAAGCCAGATACCCGACGAGCACGTCTGGTTCCACCCCGCGTGCACGAATTGTGGCAACGGTGCAGACTGTGTCACGCTTCGAAAGCTTTTCACCCTGTGCCGTTACGATCAGCGGTACATGGGCGTAGCGCGGAGGTATGCCGCCCAAAGCGTCAACAAGCAGTAGCTGGCGCGCCGTGGAATGGAGCAAATCCTGCCCCCGAACTACATCTGTAATGCCCATGTGCAAATCATCAACCACAACGGCTAACTGGTAGGCAAACACTCCATCTTTGCGTCTGAGTACGAAATCTCCCACTTCCCTAGCTACGTCCTGCGCTTGTGTACCACATACGAGGTCGTCAAAGCGAACGACGCCATCCGGTACGCGAAACCGAATTGCGGCCGCGCGGCGCTCGTACCAGTGTGGCACCACATATGCCGGTCGAAGATGCCGGGGATACGGCGTACTCGTCCCGTGCGGTGCAGACGCGAGCATCCTCAATTCCTTCCGTGACCGGTTGCATGGAAAGAGCCTTCCTTGCCGGTACAACCCATCAAGTGCCACCACATAAAGGCCCTGTCGCCTGGACTGTTTGTAAGGTCCTCGAGAGCCGCCGCGATCCGGTCCGGAATCCCACTCAAGTCCCATCCAAGCCAGATCTCGCAACAATGCCTCTGCCATACCCGGTACTACCCGTGCAGCATCCAAGTCCTCCATCCGTAGTGTAAACCGTCCACCCGCCTTTCTGGCCGCACACCAAGCCGCCAATGCTGTTCGAGCCCCCCCCCACATGCAATAACCCCGTGGGGGAAGGGGCATAGCGGCCGTGGTAGTGGTCAGGCATCTTCTGGGATTACAACTGGTATATTTCGTACGCGTGCCTGCGCGTGCAGGTTTTCTGAACTGCGTGGGACGTCACCTGCAATCGGATTTAGCCTGCGTGAATGCGCTCAAAATCAACGCAGCGGCTGGGTGCTGTACTCGACACACTCATTAATGAGCAGGGATACCGGCCAAAGTTTGACGAAGCCAAAGCGCTTGATGCGTGGAAGCAGCTCGCTGGAAAGTCAATTGGCGCCGTGACCACAAACGTGTATGTTCACAGCAGCCGCTTGTACGTAGAGCTGAACTCGAGTGCCTGGCGGCAGGAGTTGCACATGGAGCGCCAGGCTTGGTGCGAGCAGCTAAACAGCAAGTTGGGCAAACCAGTTATAAAGGAAATCATATTCCGGTAGGAAGCGCATTACCGGATTTTGACGCCTGTTGGCATTTAAGGTCACGGCGTGCTACACCTATGCGTCCAAATTCTTAGAACGATGCAATATTTGTTCAACGTGCTCGTGCCGCTGTTTCGCAGCATAATTCGGAAAACGCGCGGGAAGCGAACGGTCATTATCGTGGATGACGACAGCCTGCTTCCGCCCGTTCGAATTGATGTTCCACCTGGCCCCTTACGCACGATCGTGTGGAGTTCTGTCGCGCTTTATACCCTTGTTGTGGCGTTACTGATTTCGTTTACGCCGCTGAGCAACCTCATTCCCGGATACAGCATCAAGGAATTGCGCCAAAGCGCGAGACTTGCCGCCGTAAGGCTGGAAGGCCTCGAAGACTCTCTCAGCGCGCAAGAGGCTTACATAACCAACTTGCAAAGTATACTCACCGGCGAATTTGACTCCACGACGTTTATGAGGACCGAGGCTTCCCCTCCAATAGTGGAAGTAACCAGAAACACAGTACCCAAGGATCCGGTTCTGGAACCAATCTCGGAAGATTGGAGGGATCACGAGTATCCTGCGCTACCTATGGCAAGGCTGCGAGACCGCGTTATTCGTGGTGAGGCACGCGACCTGAAAGCTGGCCAGATATGGAGCAGCTTCCAGCTCCCGGTGTTGCCACCAGTGAGTGGGTTTATTACCCGTGGCTTTAGCGCCCAGGACGGCCATTTTGCGATCGATATCGCGACCGAGGCCGGGACTATGGTCCGGTGCATTGGAGACGGCTACGTGATTTTTGCGGACTGGACTTATACCGGAGGGCACACCATAATCGTGCAACACGCTGATGGATACATATCCGTTTACAAGCATAACCAACGCCTGCTCAAGGGCATTGGAGATCGAGTGCGTGCCAGGGAAAGCGTTGCGGTTAGCGGAGACTCCGGTGAGTATACAACCGGGCCTCATCTGCACTTTGAGCTTTGGAATAACGGACTGGCACAGGATCCCAGTGCCTACGGACTGGGCTTCTAGTATAGTGTCCCGATTGCTTCATTGATTTAGGTGGAGGCATTTACTGGCGCTATAAGTGTCTAAATGAGGTATAATTGTAAATGGTCAATGGCTGTCCGGCTCAGTCCCAAGCTTCAGCAAAGACGGCGGGTGAACCGGCAGGCACGGGTTGGGACACGCACAACTGCTTGAGATTGTACATGGCATTGCAGAACTGGAATGGAGCCTGATAGTGGAAATTCGATCCCCACACGCACACCCCTGCCTCAGCCGGTTACGGGAAGGGGCTATATAATGAAGAGTGTGCTCCACGGGAGTGGCTACTCAGCTATATGCGTGCGGAGATCGATTGCTTGGCGGTCACTGACCATAACAGCGGCGATTGGATCGACTGTCTAAAAGAGGCGCTTAGCCAACTGGACACGGAAAAATCTGCCGGCTACCGGCCGCTGTTACTATTCGCCGGTGTTGAAATCACAGTAACTGGCGGTGTGCATCTGCTCGCCATCTTGCCGAGCGAAAAGGGTACGACAGACATCGCCAGGCTGTTCGGTAGCGTCGGCTTCGAGAAGGAGAGTGACCAACAGACTCATCTGTCATTTGAGAAGGTTGCCGCAAAGATTGAGGAGGCTGGGGGCATTGCTATTCCAGCGCATGTCGACAGGGAGAAGAGGCTTTTCAAGATGCTTTCCGGCCAGTCTCTGCAAACGGTATTGTCTTGTGATCACATTTTCGCAATGGAAATCGTGGATTCCCAGTTCGAAAAGCCAAAAGTCTATACTGAAGTTACCCCCTAATTTCGACGGCCCGGAGCGGTGCGGGGCCCGGTTATTTGGGGCCTTTGGGGTTGGATGGTCTGGCTTAGGGGTAATGCGGCGCGGTCGAGTCCCGTGGGGGAGGCGGGGCCCCCGGCTTACGGGACGGGAGCTGGAGCCGTTTGAAGGCCCGCTCTGGTGGGGGTGTTTTCGCGGACTTCCGGGTAAACGGGGGCTTTGGGTCCAAGGCGAACTTCGGCCCCAAGATAGGGCGGCCCCATTCCGACCGGGGCTTCATCCGGCGGGCCTAGCTCATGGCCGGGGGGGGGCTTCTGCTCGGCCGGAGGCGACCGCTCAGACGGCGCCCCCTCGTTCGTACGCCGCGCCGGTGGGCCCGCGGGATCCGCGTCGGCCCACAGGCCCTGGAACACCAGGCCGATCACGCGAGGCCGCCGCCGGTGGGGGATCGGACGGACCTTCCAAGACCGGGTCTTCCACGCCCGGAAGGTCCCCTCCCCCTGGGAGAGCCGCTGGTAAGGGGTGACCCCCTTGGCCCGGTCCGGCGTCTCCGGTAGACTCGTGCGGATCGCGTATCGGCCGTCCCGCGTGGCTTCCGCCTGGAGGGCCGCCTCCTTACGGGCCTATTGGAAATGTCCCTCCTGGATCTCCCCAGTGAAGGGCTTCGTCCTCTGGTAGCGCCCGATCATCGGACCGACCCGAAAGCGGATCTCCGGTTCGGTCCGCCGCGGCCGGCCCTCGCGCGGGGTGGCTTGGACTATCTTCTCCCGGGCTGGCTCGGTCTGGGCCCGCCGCGCGATCCCGGGCGCTTGGGGCGGCCCGGATCGGGTTCCGACACCAAATCCGCCGCTCATCAGGATACCCGCCCCGGCGCCGCTCCAAGAGGTCCCGCTCCTCGAACCAGTCCAGCGGCCCATGGTCCGGCTCGACCCCTCGGCGAATCGGGTCTTGGCGCCGGGCGGTGATCCTGTCCACCCCCCGGGCGGCCCATCCTCCCGGAGGGGGCCGGCGTCCACCGGCCGCGGTCTCCGACCAGCCCCACGGGTTGGAGCCCGAAGGTCTTTTGAAGTTGGGCCCCCGGAGTGGACCCGGTCGGGGGATCGGCCGAGCACCCCGCCACCGCCCCCCCCTGCGCGTCGGTCCAAAGACCCAAGACCATTGGCTTTTTACCGCGTTTTCCATCCCGATAGTAACCATAGTCCGCCCGTTCGATCGCAGGGCCTTCCACGTAACGGGAGGGGAGGTCGCCGTGCACCCGGGCCTCTTCGGTGAGGGGGCGTTGGGCCAAGCGGCGCTCGAGGGCTATGGGCGATCCGCCCAATCGTCCAGGGCCTCCTACCGGTCCTCCGCGTCCACGCGCTTGAGATCGAGCGCTTCATGGAGCGTGTCGGAGGCCGTGGAGGCCTCCCGGGCCGTGCGGAGGGGGCAGCTGGCGGGCCGGATGGAGCACACGGGAGGCCCAAGGCCCGGCGGCGAGGGCGACTATCCCGGGCGTCTATCCGCTCCGGCAGACGGAGCGGACGCCTCCGGCCCCAAGACCCGGGGGCGGGCGGCTGACCGTTGAGCACGCGGGATCCAGTTGAGCCCCGACGGGGCCGCCTT
>JAAXGT010000173.1 GCA_012271205.1 Rhodothermales bacterium | reverse complement strand
CCTCCTGCTCATAGGGCGCACTCAAACGCACCGTCACGACCGCGTCGCCCGCGTGCTCCTCGGCCACTCCATCCTCCACGACGAGTGTGCGGAATTCTTCCACCACTTTAACGCTGACCGTTTCTTGCTCCCCCTCGAATTCGGCTCCGCTGGCCCGCACGGTGAGCGTTGCTTCGTCCTCGGCCGTATCGCTGTCCAGCCCGGCGGTCACGGTTACCCGTCGACGCGACCTCCAATGGTCTGGCGTAATCGTCCAGGTTTCCTCGGAAAGAACCAAATCGGTGCCCGCGTGGCCGGTGACGGAAAGGGTCACGTCCGACGACGGCGCCCATGAGACCCCCACTTCGAAATAATCGCTGGCCCCCTCAAGAATCTCCAGACGTGTCGGTTCTACACGCAAGTCGTACGACACATCATCGTCTTCGATATAATTATTGAAGGCAACAGGAAAACCGTTATTGTCATAATGAGCCCAGATCTTAAGTGATTCAAGGTTCTCAGGTACCTGATCGTCAATCAGGGGAATTAAAACTGTCTGCCACTGGTCACCTCGAGTGAAGATTAAGAAGTCGTCCAAATGTACGTAATCCTGGTCGGGCTGAGCAGTACCAGGTAACGTCTTGTACTCTATACGGATGTCCCTACCTCTATCAATGGGCTTAGATAAGTAAAAGTCCAACCTCATCGAGCCTTCATCTTCCCGCGTATTCCTATAGTCGATTGCCCAATAGTCGGTTGTCGCGTAGTCATCATTGAGGACAGCCCACACATCTTTTGGCCCGGCAACACCATAAGTCTCGCAATAGACCCCGAACCGCTCGTCTCCCTCCGGCAGGCCATCTTGAAATGTATTCAACTCCACCCTAACGGTCTCATTTCGCATTTCACCTTTTTTCGTTATCACATCGACCGAATCAGGCAGATCAATATCAACGCCGTCTTCCGCCTCTATACCTGTAACCTTAATAGTCGACACAATATCGTTCTCCGGCGGATTTCCGCTGATCTTGTGGCAATGTACATCCCGGTCGCACCGTGTGCTCCTCGGTACGCCAACACGAAACTTGCTGGTTCCTGTGCACTTCGTTTCACTCTGTTCCGGCTCCTGCGCGACACGGGCCAAATCGAAACCGCCCCCTTGCTGAGCTCCATTCATGCGCTTGATCAATGAACTGACCGACTCCGCCTGCACACCTAGCCCTTCGAGATGGTCATATCGGCCGATGCGTGCCGATGCAATCGAATCTTTCAGTACCGGGCCAAGCGCATTCCAGACAAAGTCACGTTGTCCTGCAAGGATGCCCGCAGATTCCGACCATGCCCCTGCCGGTCGCAGCTGCAACTGTCCCATACAACCGGCCCCAAGGCCACTGTCGCATGGACGCAGCACGTCTCCACCCAACCCCCAATCGTTCGTGCAACCTCTAGGATCACGACCGGCTGGCCGTATAGCACAGGGCCGACGAAGCCGGTAGCGCCCTGCGTACGGGCACTTCCACACCAGACCGCCTACCTCAACGCCGACACTACCCTGCAGGCACACAGGAAATGTTCCCCGAAAACCATCCAGATTTCCGCAGGCCCGATCCGGGTGCAGCCCAAGGTCGCACGCCGGCTGCAGCTGGGCCAAGGCCGGACTGGCCGCAGCAAACACCAGCAAAAGTGCAAAATGCAGTGAAACCCGCCTAAGCTGCCCGCCTGAAACCCTCGTCTGCCCGCTCATCTGTGTGTCCAGCGGAATAGGGGGATAACTCTCCCTTCGGAGAGTGCCGCTCCACCGTAGTGACCATGTCCTTCCACGGGATGACGCTATCCATGACTGACAACAACCGCTTATTACATGGTCCCTTTTTGCACGTGTAAAATGTAGCGTCTTCAAACGATAGCTGATGCATGGATTAGCAGGGCAAAACGGTGATAGGCCCAAAATTATGGAACCAGATGGACACGGACCAGGCGTGCCTACTAAATCAGAGCTTCCCTGGCATATTCATTGAATCCGTCCACCGCCCAGTTGAGAACGCCCGGCAGCACTCCGCAACGCGCTGGATGCCTGCCCCCTCAATGACGCGTTTCAGTCTAAGCACGTCGATGCCGACGACCGGTACGAGGCCATGGACTATCTGGTAGAACGCAGGGACGCCTTCGAGCGCCACTTGGCCAAACGTCCCCCAACGAAGAATCCAAGTCCGCTGCGACCTCACCTCCAGTTACGTCGAAGGGGATGCAATCGAACGGGCCAACTACAGCTATGACCGGAATGAAAAAAGGACTAAGATCCGGTCTGCAGGGATTGTCCTTCAGTCTTTGACAGCATTTCGCTTGCTTTAGTTTTGACCGCCTCTGCCACCATGCTCACCACGTCCAACCTCAGCATGGGGCGTCCAGCCGTCAAAAGGCTTGTCAATAGCTTTCAACTCTACCGCTCTTTGCTGTCCGGGATCAAGATCGCCGGATGATGTGGGACCGAGTTCTGTTCCATTCGACAAGTGAACCTCCACGCGAACACTACTCAAGGTTCTGTTCGTGACGTTTTCCACGGTGCCTTTGAATGAATCGTCTTTTTCATCGTAGGACATGATGAGTCTGACACCGCCTCGGACCATATTGTAAGTCGCATCCAAGGCATATTCAGTTCCTGATTCTTCTCCTTCTTCCTTCCCGTGCTCTCCTTCATTGCCATGCTCAGCCCTCCCCTCGCGGTCATGTGCATCCCTTTCCTCGGAGAGTGTCTCTACGCCTTCATGCTCACCCGTTTCCGGAGCGTCCGAACAACCACTCGTGACGCTCACGAATATGATTGAGGCCACGGCCATTTTCAGAAAACGGTAATGCATGGCCAATCCGCTTGAATTCGAGGACATTTTCCTCCTTATTGATTGTTGTTTCAAGGGTTATGGTACGAAATGTCAGGGGGTTAGTTGTCCGCACGCTGACACACCGCTGCCGAAGCATTGCCGCCACGAGGGCCGGATAGGCGCTACATTATTGCGTGCCTTGGTACGATTTTTCATGAAGGCTACGTTTGAAATCTCAAACCGGCGCATCAGCTGAATAGCTTAATCTGAGACATTGTCCTGTTGCGTGGCCCAATGAACGGACAAGAATAATTCCAACTGTTAATCGGCACAGGAATCTTCTTGTCAGCCAGTGTCCGGCACCTGTGTGCAACAAACCGAGGATCCTACGCTGAATCCGAGGCCATGCCATCTCAAATGAAGTAGTATGTCTTGTCAGTCCCGCACGGTGCTCCCCGCAAATTATGGGAATTATATAGTATACTTGAAACAATTTAGTTGGTTGGCCTCGTATGAGAGGGCCAATAAAATCGCAGAAATCATTGGCTAAGCCGGGACGTTCACACAGAAAGGGGATCACGCTATTGGGGCTGACGAAATGGATACCTGACGAGGCGGCAGCCCGCCAGTGGTTCGAGGCCATTCACTGGCCAGACGGCACGTTGTCATGCCTGCGCTGCGGTAGCATGAATGTGTACCGTTGCAAGCACAAGGAAAGGCCGTTTCGGTGCCGCGACTGCAAGAAGTATTTCAGCGTCAAAACGGGAACGGCATTGCAGGCCTCTAATCTACCGCTGAAAACTTGGGTATGGGCCATTTATCTTGAGAGCACGAGCCGGAAAGGCGTATCCAGCATGAAATTACACCGTGATCTCGGTGTTACCCAGACCACCGCGTGGTTCATGTTGCAGCGCATTCGGGAGGGTCTGGTGTCAAACATAGGCGCGTTTGAGGGGCCTGTGGAGGTAGACGAAGCGTACTTCGGGGGACTTGAGAAGAATAAGCGCGAGTGGAAGAAAGCGAATCTGGGGCGTGGGCCAGTGGGCAAGATGGCCGTCGTGGGCATAAAGGACCGTGCAACGGGCAAGGCGCAAGTTGTCGAGGATACGTCGGCGGCTACGCTCCAGCAGTTTGTCTACGACAGCCCGGAGATCAACGCAGAGGTCTACACAGACGAAGCAGCGGCGTACAAAGGCAGGGTCGGCGTACAGCACGAAACGGTCAAACACTCTGTCAGCGAGTATGTTAACGGGCAAGCCCACGTCAATGGCGTAGAAAGCTTCTGGGCCGTCTTGAAACGAGCCTGTCATGGCGTTTACCACCATGTTAGCCAGAAACACTTAAACCGCTATGTTGCCCAGTTTGCAGGCAAGCACAATCTGCGCAATCTGGATACCGAGGTCCAAATGCAGCACATAGGGGCGGGCATGGTCGGACGCAGCCTGCTGTACAGAGAATGAGTAGCGTAATGGCAGCGATCCCCGATTTTCACTGAATTGGAGGCCTAGGAAGACTCTCTGGGTCCAGGATACTCTTTACGTACTGTGTGGCATGCATTCCAGCACGGTAGAGCTGATCTATCTTGATCGGCCGTTCAATTCCAAGACGGACTAGGCCGTGCACATTCCGAACGCTTTACGGCAGGCCGGGCGAGCACGGCGCCGCGTGTTGCGAACACGTCCATACGCGTCATTTGGAGGTAGATCACCGTATTGCCAAGTCAAAGGGCGGCCCGGACCATAGAGGCAACGTCTAGTGTGCGGCAACTGCAACCGCAGAAAGTACAGGGAGATCGCGGAATGCACTACGTGCGGGAGAAACTGAGGCCACTAGCTTAGATCGACAGGCCAATGGGACTAATGATCAGGGCATACACATGACGAAAGACGAGAGGAAGGAATTCGAGCGGATCAGCAATGCACCTAGTCCGAACCCGCGGTACCGTGGCATGACGCCGCTTGAGATAGCACGGGTACTGTTGAAGCCTGCGAAGAAGCAGGTCAAGCCCGCAAATTAGCCAAATCCGATCAAGTATACTATATAATTCCCTAAATTATCTGCAACTGATACCCACGTTCCTCATCACGCACCGACCAAGCTCATTTTCCCCAAACAAGCCGTGGAGCTGCCATAGAAGATCTCCGTGTGTCCCAGGAGACCCGCGTAAAAGGCGGTTTCAACTATTGGAAAACTACGTGCGCCCCAAGTTGAATGAGCGCGGCAATCCGAGAGATACCTCCGCATCATCCGCAAAATTGCCCCCGTGCCGTTAGCACGGAATGCAATTGAATCGTGAGTTATTGGTTGCGTTCTGGATGTACATCGTGTCAAATATGTTGAAAACACTCGCAAAAACGTGAATGTGGGATCGAGCGAGGCGGCGCGGAATGTCGCAACCGGCATTGAAATCAAAGACGCTACAGTTGGGCACTTCCCACACCGGCTCCTCAGCCTGCTGCAGTTCAGTCCAGTTGCTCGGGCCAAAGTCCGCATAATAGTTCGCGTACGTTCGGCCCGTGATTTTTCCATATATGCCGCGTTTCGGATATATGGAAATCGCGTAGGCGACTTGCGTATGCGGAGCATCCCCCCACCTTGATATCCTTCATATACAGTGACACATCTTGCTGTGTGGAAGGATCTGAGGGATCCGGTGTGTATCGTGCCGATACGTCGTCGGTGTAATACCAATTGCCCACCGAAACCGTAACATCAGCCCGAACGATGCTTATGGGCTGCCAAGCCCTTCCCGCCCTAACGCCTCGGCGCAGTGCATTCAGACCCAGAATGTTAATGAGGCCGTCGTCGCCATCAGCCTGCGTTACACGGCGCGTGATAGTACGGTTCTTCAACATGGTGTTGTAGAGGGCTTACCATGCCGGCCGCCATCCGGTCTGCGGAGCGACACACCAGCCTCAATAGCCCTGAATTGTTCATTCTTCGGATCAGGATTGAGACTTCCCGATACGTCATCGATTGCGCCGTCGAAAATGGGCCCCTTGGATACCACGCCCACGTTGGCAAAGACAGAGACCGCATCATTTACAGCGTATGAGGCACCGCCCTTAACCTAGTAGCCTCCGATGCGGCCGGACGACAGTGTAAGGGCTGGCATTGCTTCCGCCGCGAAAACGATCCTCGTAGGAATACAGGATTGTGGAATAGCCCGCCCTGCCGTAGTAGTAGACGCTTCCACGCGTGTAGCGGCCCTGTACGAAACCTCCCAGCCAGTCCACCGTGTTACGATTGTCGTAATCGAAACGGTCACCGAGCTGCCACAGCTTTTGGCCGTCCTCCCAAAAGTCACTGTCGGCATGCCAATAGCCTGTGCCGCCAAGCAGATCGCGCACGGTATGATAGTGTTCTATGGCAGCTGTACGCCAGTCGATTCCGGCCTCGACTGGTAATCTGTCATTGAGCTCGTGTGTGAATTTTGAAATCACACCGACGGTCCACTGTACGCTGTGGCCAGCGATCCAGACCCGGGTTTCGCCGGCAAAATCCGGATGGTGCTCGCTACCGTGGAGGCCCATGCAGCAGGTAAAACCCAATCCGAAGTGTTGCAGACTCACTACGACCGGTTAAAAACTCCTGTTCTCTCTGGCCAAAACAATACCGTGCGAAGAAGAATGCGAGAAGGAGTTCTGGGATGCAGCGCGGGAGGCTGTTATGGGGTTTTTCTCTGTTATGGATTATTTTCAAGGTGTGGTTGTGTGCGGCCTTGCGGGGATTGGGGGAGGCATTTTTGGTGAGCCTTTCACAGCCTTGGCCGTCGGTGGGGTGTGCATATTCAATGTGGTTGTTACGTATCACCGCGGTATACGCCGTGCCGACGATGCATTCGCCGAGTGCATGAAGGAGTGTGAAGAGTCGACAGGCTAGTTATCCCAGGTATCAGACATAGGAGGTATCCAATGACTGTAAAGAGAGTGGCCATAGCCCTTGCGTTTCCTTTGTTGGCGGCTTGGAATTATGGTAGAGAACTTGGCAGCGTTCCGGACGCCGGCCAGATGATCTGGCTTTGCGTGATTGTTTTTTTGGTGTCCGGGGGCATATATCTGGGGGGGCCTGTAGCAAAAAGAATCGAGTACTGGAGCCCGGCTCACATGCTGCTGCTGGCCGCAGCGTTGCTGCTTTTTGTCCTTGCCTTTCCGTTTTTCATAAGGGATTCTGTGTCAGACAGTCTGAACCACCCGTGGGCATGGCCTCTAATGTTTTTCGCCTGGTGCATACCAGTGATCCACATATCCTGCAGGCGTATGGGAGTTAAGCGGAAGTGAAGCTTTTTGAAGGCACCTCCGAAATGCTAGTGTAGTGTCCTGCTTGCGCACCAGAGACTTTAGAGTAGTGCCGTTATTCTCAACTAATTCACAGGGCAGAACCACCAGATCCTGATCGTGTGCATAGTCGCAATGCACCGCGCGTTCGTAGAGCAGGGCAGTGAGTCTCGCCGGGTAGGACCGGGGGGCATCCAACCGGTTATTCTCCTGAAGCATCAGGCCGATTTCGGTGATATTGGAGCAGAATACAGACAGCTCAGGGGAATAGGCCAGCGATAGGATTTTAGGCCATTGCATTTGTGCTGACAAGGCAGAATGTATCGAGGAAATGGTTTCCAGGGCTTCCACAGGCTGATCATTAACAAAACCACGCGTCCAGAGCGAGAAACGGCTATCCTGCGCGTTGATCTGCTCCGCCCGACCGCTGCCAGCGGAGACGGTCATAACGACATGACTTCCAAATGCGTGCTCTGGTTTGCCGAGTCAACGGAAAATCCATGAATGCCAGAATAAAACGTCCTGCGCCAAACTGGAGGACCTTCAGCGGAAACTGGCTGGAGGAGTATCTTGGTGCCGGGCTCATGAGCAGTATTGCATTTCTATAGTGGACCGCTTTAACCCATCCGTGCGGCAGAGTTAACCACAATGCTGTCGATGGCTGGACAAACTATCGAGGCAGTAGGTAGTATTCCCCTTTGGCGCACCTATTGCTGACGTGGAATGCCGGCACCTAATGAACAGTCTAATGACCAGTTGACTCACAGCGTAGTAATGACCAGATCAAGCCTTTTCATATTGCTGACTGTGAGTGTTGTATCTGCTGCCGCAGCCCAGCAGTCGGTTACAGTCAGCGGTACGGTGCGCGATATGGAAACCGGGGAGACGCTTCCCTACACCAATGTCTTTATTCAAGAATTAGGCCGGGGCGCGGCAACGAATGTTGATGGCTACTTTGCAATACTGGGTGTCCCACCAGGCCAGTATGTGTTGCGTGTAACCTATCTGGGCTTTCACGACACATACATTGATATTGACACAGCCATACTTGAGGGCCCGCTCGATATCGGCATGGAGCAGGCGTCCATGTATCTCGATGAGGTCTTCGTAACCGCGGAGCAGTTCAGGATGATGAAGGCGGGTGAAGCCGTGAGTCAGATAACGATTTCGCCCAGAGACGTTGCGATGCTACCGAGTATCGGCGAAGTGGACCTGTTTCGGTCACTACAGTTATTACCCGGCATCAGTGGCACTAATGAAGGGTCTTCAGGACTCTACGTGCGCGGCGGAACGCCGGATCAGAACTTGGTCTTGTTGGACGGCATGACGGTCTACCATGTGGACCACTTTTTCGGCTTTTTCAGTGCATTCAATGCAGACGCAATAAAGGATGTGCAGGTCTACAAGGGCGGTTTCCCGGCCAGCTATGGTGGACGTACGTCCAGTGTTGTGGAATTGACAGGTCGGTCGGGCCGCAATGACTTTGGGGCCGGCCTCGGAGTGAATCTATTGAGTGCACAAATCACCGCCGAGGCCCCTCTGGGTAAAAGACTGTCTCTCATGGTTTCCGGGCGGCGCTCCTACACGGATGTTCTGCGTACCGGCGTCTACAACAGCATTTACAATACACTCACAGGGGCTGAATCGACACAAGGTCCAGGCCGTACGTTTGGTGGAGGCGCACTGGGCGGACGAGTTCAGGGTCTAGGGCAGGTGACTGTACAGCCTGATTTTTATTTCTATGATACCAACGCCAAGCTGAATTACCGGCCTTCAAACAAGGATGTAGTAGCACTGAGCCTATATAACGGCCGTGATAATCTCGATGAATCCCGCCTGACTACCAATGAAATACCGTTCGCTGGTGAATCCGGTGGCACGCTGATCACCGATATCTATGATGTTACAGGCTGGGGCAATCTCGGGGGCAGCGGCAAATGGTCCAGGCAGTGGTCGCCACGCGCGTATTCGAACCTGCTGTTTGCTTACTCAGAGTATTTCAGCGAAAGCACGCGCACGTCACTTTTGGAGCGATATGCGGCTGATAGTGATTCCCTACTCTTTTCCGGGGGCGCAGGCACCTTGGAAGACAACTGGCTTGGGGATTTTTCTCTAAGGCTCGACAATGAATTTCATCTGACCAAGGCGCACAAACTGGATGTCGGACTGCAGGCTACGCGGTCGGATGTTCGCTATGAAAATGTTCGCAATGATACATTGACCGTGTTTAGCGAAGATCAGTCGGCACAAAACGTGGCCTTGTATGTGCAGGATATCTGGCAGCTCTATCCAAGTTTAAGCCTCACAGCTGGTCTGCGCGGTACTTGGTATGACTTAACGGGAGGCATGTACTTGGAGCCTCGCGCATCCTTCACGTATGATCTAGGCAGTCGGATCCAGATCAAGGGAGCCTATGGTCAATACAACCAGTTTGTGGCGCGTGTTGTCAATGAAAATGTGACCGAGGGTGCCCGAGACTTCTGGCTGCTCGCGGACGAAGAGCACGTTGGCATTCAGGGATCCACGCATTATATCTTAGGGGCCAGCTACGAAACGCCGTCCTGGCTGTTTGATGTTGAAGCTTATCGCAAGGAATTAGAGGGTTTGAGCGAGTTTTCCCTGCGGTTCCGGCGCGGAGGCGCTGTTTTTGTTGCCGACAACCTATTTTTCGGTGGTGACGGCGTAGCCCGGGGCGCGGAGTTTCTGCTCCAGCGAAAGACAGGGTATGTCACAGGCTGGCTCAGTTACACATTGGCCGAGATTGAACATACGTTTGAGGGGCTCAATAGTGGCGAACCGTTCCCGGCCCTGCATGATCAGCCCCATGAGTTGAAGCTGGTCAGCACAGCCCGATTGGGTTCGCGGTGGAATGTTTCGGCTACTTGGGCCTTTGCCACCGGCAAACCCTATACGACACCAGAGTCGCAATACACGCTGACGCTTCTGGATGGCTCAGAACAGACCTATATTCATGTAGGGGAAAAGAACGGCAAGCGGCTTCCCGACTACCATCGGCTTGACATGGCTGTACATTACCGGTTCCCGGTCGGATTGACCAATGTGGATATCGGGTTTTCGGTCTTCAATGTCTACAACCGCACAAATGTGTGGTACAGGGAATTTGATTTGTCTCAGTCCCCGTATGTGACGACGGACATAACCCTTCTCGGTCTCACCCCCAACTTGTCTGTTCGTATAGATATTTAACCTGATGAAATACTACTTGCCGTTTACCCTATGTATGTCTGCCGTGATCGCCAGCCTCATCGGATGTGACAGTGTGGACAACAATGTTGAAGAAGAGCTTCTGGTCGTCGAAGCGTTCTTGTATGCCGGCGAGCCGGTAGATGACATTCGGATCACGCAAGCGATAGCGCTTACAAGCGAGGACACAGTGGCTACGGCTGTAAATGGTGCCTCGGTCAGTCTGATCAAAGGCGGGGTCACGCACAACCTGTCTCAAGTTGGGCTAGAAGGCTATTACGCGTATCTGGGTGACCATCTTTCAATTAACGCGGGAGATGTCTTTGAGCTAGTGGTTTCTGCTGATGGACAATCCATCCAAGCGACGACCGAGGTACCTCCACCGCCGGTCAATGTTGCTCTGTCCGGACAGGTGATTAAGGTGCCTAACTTCACCGGAGGGCGGCCGCAACTAACTGACGAATTTTTGACCGTGACCTGGGATAATCCCGACGAATCACTACACTATGTTTTAATCGAAAGCACAGATACTGGTGAGCCCACTTATATCCTGCCGGACTTCGTACGGGAACGTGTTGGACGCTTTCGACTGGTCACAAGACCCACCGAGGCCAACTATTTTGACATCAATCTGCTCAACCTGGAGGTTTTGGGGCCTCACGAAGTCCGGGTCTATCGGATTAACAAGGAGTATGCCGACTTGTACGAAAATCGTCAGCAGGATTCGCGTGATCTGAATGAGCCGCCGACCAATATTCGCGGCGGCCTAGGAGTCTTCAGTGCGTTTAACAGTCGAGGACTGGACTTTGAGGTCGTGTTAAGTCAGGAGTAGACCTCATGGCTTCAACGAGTATTGGTATAATAATCGGTTTACGGTCCGACGCCAAACACCTGCGGCAGCCACAGGCTTAACTGGGGCACATACGGGACCACCAGCAGGGAAACCATCATCGCCAGGAAAAGCGGCATTAAGGGCCGGGTCACTTTGGAAATCGATGTCTCGGCCACACTCCAACCCCGACAAACAACATACTTCCGACGGACAGTCAAGTCCCAATTGTGCTGTAGATTGGGACTTGACTGAGATACATCGCGACCCCGCTTCAAGTTCTCCCGCCAGAATCTGTAGCATCTCTCGTTGTATGCTTGGACACGTCGTGAGGCACACCTCGTAGATTCAGTCGAAATGTCCAAGCCGTTGCGGATCGCAAAAATGTCAATATGTGGAAAGCACCCAGTAAACATCCGGTCATAAATCAGTTCACCAAACACTTGTCCAATGTTAGTATGCGTAGGCCGTCGGCCCTAGCACACCTACCTTAGAATCTGCTGACACTTGCCCTGAAAGCGGTCTCCCTGCCCGTTCTATTACCTGAATCGGATTTGAGCTGACGTTAATTTATCACAACCAGCCGCATACACAGGTCAAGAATTCGAGTGTGGCCGAAAAAACAGCGTATCAATTTGCAACGTCTGGCCGGTAGCAGGATCACTGAAAACGGGAGAAAGAGCCATCATGCCAAATCCGTGCTCCTCAATGTACCGCATGAGTTCAAAGTAGTGTGGGTTCCCATCGTACAGCGGCACTAATGACAACTCCACCTGAATACCCATGATCGAGGCCAAGACTTGCTCGCTTCCCTCGAGCACATGCCGCTCATACCCTTGTGTATCAATCTTCAGAAACGGGACTGTACTAGACTGAATGAGGGACGGAAAAAGCGCGTCAAGCGTGTGAACGGATACGGAGGTCGTTTCCACGGCAGCGGCCCCCGGGTAAGCCATTGTGTGCCGCTCCAACGGCTGTAGCAGGGAACTGCACTTGTCATCTTGCGCGACAAACATGGTTCGGTCTGAGCATCGTCTTCCCAACGCGGTCTGGATGGCTTCCCAGTCGTGATCCCTGCGTGCTTTGGCTTGCAGCGATCTGAAAGGAGCCTCAAGCGGCTCGAATGAAACGATGCGACCCTGGTAACCGGCAATGCGCAATTCTTGCGCGAAGCCGCCGTCACTGGCACCCACATCCAGCACCAGATCAATACCATATTTCGCCAACAACCTTTGGCGCAGTGCTGCAAGTGATTCCGGGCTGTTGAAGCGGCTGACTTCCAGCCCCATCCGACGAAACTGCTGCTTCAAGAAGGTCCTAAGTCGCATGCCGTCATTGCTCTTGCCGCATCTGCAGGCATGGAATTTCGCACATTAGAGACTAAACAGTATGGATGCTTTCACAATCTCAGCTGGAATTGGAGCTGATGGCGCTGGAGGGGTGCAATACGTGGGATGCATCAATACTCATGCGGTGCGTACTAATTTGGGGCTCGTCGCTGATGCCCGCACGTTTCATACATGCGATGTTTCATTGAATTAATTGGCATCCGCGAGGCCGCCACAAAAGGCAGTAACTGCCACTGCCCAGTAGGTAAGTAGCGATGATTCAAGTTAAAACCATGGAGTCACTTCCGGACCTCCGAATTGGGCTTTCTCAGCACTGGGACAACGGCATGATATTGTGGCGCTATTAACATGAATGGCAATTCGGCTACCCCCTGGCATGTCATACCCGAAGAGTCCCAGTCTGATAACGGCATTGCGGACGCACTTCTGCCTCCAAATGGCTAATGACGTTGGACACACTTGACCCCGACAGCTTGGTGCTGACCGCTTTCGGGATGCGGCCGGCCGATCCGGCCGCATGGTTGAAGGACTTACTGCGCTCCACGGCTGCGACGGTGACCTGTTGCTGCGCAATAAGGCCTTAGCCGTACAAAAGGCTCATTAAGCGTAATCGCACCTACTCCTCAAGAAAGAGATCCTGTGTGCGTTCAGTGCGCTGGCCTGTCGCGTTATCCTGTACGCGAAGTGTGAGCGTATACAGCCCCATCTCCTGCTGACTCGCATCCAGAATCTGGTACAACTTTTCATCCGACCGCGTGCCACTGCCGTGGTAACTCACCGAAACGCCCTCCTCGCCCCGGCCAAATATACCACCCACAAGCCGCCGCACACCCTTTCTGGTCTCCTTTGGCGTTAGCGTAATCTCCACGTCGTAATCGGTACTGCCCTGATCCGTGATAGCCAGCCCGTACACCTCAAAATACAGGTAAATCGGCCACTCTGTCGCGTATACAGTCCACGGAGCGGGCAGAATAGACAGATCGTCCCGCACAATCTCGTTTGCAGCCAGGGGCTGGCCATCTTCCGTGACCTCTACACTGTAGGCCAGCATGATGTCGCTCAACGCCAGCTCACCCGTAGTAAAATCCGGAATCGTAATGGACCGACGCTGTACCCCAACGGTCTGACCGCTCGCAGTTTCAAACTCTACTGACAGCTCAAGCTCACCTGCCGGCGCCTTCAGTGTCTGCGTATCCACCCAAAGGTCTTGCTCGGCAAATTCAACCACTTGGTCTGTGCGCAGTCCGTAAATCGTGCGCCGACGCTCCACAAGAATATCTCGCCGCTCATCCACCAAGAACGTCCCTGCATTTGCTGTGATGTCGACCATTTCACTTGAAGGATCATATTCGGTCAGCGGAATGCCATAATGCACATACACCTCTGTCTGGGGACCGTCACTCTTGAATGCGCTCACCAGGTAAGGCAACTCGATTTGGCGGCCCGGGGCTTGGTATTCATAGCGCTCCGGTGTCTCACTAATAATCTCCTTCGTGATCATGATATAGTCGTTAATCACCGCATTGACCCGCTCCACCATGTCCTCTGCAGACGGACTGTACATCCGGTACTCTCCATTGCGAAACGGATCTTCGAACACAAACTTGAAATCTCCGTAATCCCAAATGTTGTAGGCATTCATTTCCTCAAATGCTTGGCGCGCGGTTGAATGCACTACGCCGAAGGACTGCTCTCCGTCCAACATGTAGCCGGATTCAATGCCAGCCTCCGCTTCTTCTCCTTCTTCCAGAACTTCATCTGTTTGTGCCTGTACGGTTTGCACCATGGCACCAATCAGTGCCTGACGCGCAGAAAAAACACCGTCGGCCTGCGGATGCAAAACAACGTCATTGTCGGGTAGCCCATATCGGACCAGAATCTGGCCACGCTCGGTCTCCCAACCACGCAAATCGAGTCGCTTTGAGCTGTAAAGCAGGTCGGCATACGTAAGACGGAAGTAGTGCTCAAGCCTGCGCTCATTGTATGGTGTCAAATATCGCGGGTCCTTACTCATCCAGAATCGGGCCCGGTAGGCAACAGTATCTGCTGATTCAATCTCCTTCTCCTTCGTGGTCAAAAACAGCCCTAAATCGTTGTAAGCCGCCGCTACTGCTGGACTCATAAACTCAAATGCTGTGGTGAAGGAGCGATCTGCATTTGTCATATCGCCCAGCTGGTAATAGACCAGACCGAAATAGCGCCACAGATCTTCATCCTCGGGAAAGAACCGGTACATCTGCCCGAGCGCCTCCAGTGCTTCTTCGTATTCCTCCTTCAGTGCAAAGACCTGCATCATCTCGTCATACACGGTTCGCCGTCGAGGATCGACCTCCAGTGCCTTGCGCAAGTGTCCAATGGCCCGCTGGTAAGCCCGATCTGCACGTTCGGAAAGATCGACAACGTTTACACCCAGATTCCGGAGGGCATCCAGATCAAACTGGTCTCCCAAGAAAATCTCATTCGGATTTGTTTCCGGGAACAGATCTGAAACACTCTCCGCAGTGCCTTCCAACAAATCATCAAAAGAATTATCGGTCTCCACCGGATCCGGATCATCGGACAGACGCCTTCCTCCAGCATAGCCGTAGGTCAAGCCCGGCATCATGATTGCGTTGCGGTAACGCCAGAAATCTCGAATGTTGGACCGGCCCAACTCCTCATGCGCATAGGCATTGTCCGGATCAATATCCAGGATTTTCCTGGCCGTTTCCAGTCGCCGCGCCTCCCGTATGCGTTCCCCCAGGAAATGGGAGGACTCCACGCGAAACTGAATCAGACGGGCGACCAGAAATTCCACGTTTTCCGGCTCTAGACTCAGTGCCCGATCCAGTGCTCGCCGCGCGCGACCCTCATCGCGAAGCGGCGTTTCGAAATACACCCGTGACACCAGAAAATGCGCGTCCGCCAGATCCGGATGCTCGGATGCCACCTGCTGAAAAAGCCGGAGTGCGGCCTCATAGCGACCCTCCCGGAAGGCCTCCCGCCCGGGCTCGAGAGAATCAGACTGTGCTAGGGCCACGCTGCTGGTCAGGCCCCACACAACGAGCACAAACGCAACAAAAAATGATTTCATGACCATGTTCAGTCTTGTGCTATTGCACTGAGATACGCATAGTTAAAGCACGTGATTCATTTACCATAATATGCGCAGGAATCGCCGCCTACCCACCTTGACCACAAATGGCGCTTCATTTGCCAGATCGACCTCCCTGCGGCTGTCTGTGACACGTATGCCATCTATGCTCACAGCCCCCTGCTCCACCAAACGCCGGGCCGCACCATTAGACGGTGTAAGGCCGGCTTGCGTGAGCAAATTCAAAAGCCCAATGCGCCCATCAGACTCCGGGCGGAATGACGCCACATCATCCGGCACCAACTTGCGAATAATCGTGCGCTCAAAATGCTCCTGTGCCGCACGCGCCACCGGTGTGCCGTGATATAAACGCGTAATGGAAAAGGCCAGCCGGTGCTTAGCGTCTCGCGGATGCGTGCGGCAGAACTCGGCGAGTTCCGGCAACCTGTGTGTATCCTCATCGGAAGCCAACTCGAAATAGCGATACGTAAGCTTATCCGGGATGGAAAGCACCTTGCCATACATATCCGATGCCGGTTCGCAGATGCCCACATAATTGTCAAGCGACTTAGACATCTTTTCCACACCGTCGAGGCCCTCCAGAATCGGCAACGTCATACAGACTTGGGGCGGCTGTCCAGCCGCTTTCTGAATGGTGCGACCCATGAGAAGGTTGAACGTCTGGTCGGTGCCCCCCAACTCCACGTCAGCTGCGATCTCCACCGAATCCTGCGCTTGGGCCAACGGGTAAAGCAATTCGTGCAATCCGATCGGCTCATCTTTCGTGTAGCGCCCCGCAAAGTCCTCCCGGGCCAGCATGCGGGCCACGGTCGTCTTCCCAGCCAATCGCACGACATCCTCAAAGGTCAACTCGCCCAGCCAAGTCGAGTTATAGACTATACGTACCCGCTCCTTGTCCAGTATTCTAGACGCCTGTTCAAAATAGCTCTGACCATTACGACGCGTCTCTTCCAATGACAGCGCTGGTCGCATTTTGGAGCGGCCGCTGGCGTCGCCGATCATGCCTGTAAAATCACCGACGATGAGAACAGCCTCGTGACCCATATCCTGAAACTGGCGCAATTTGCGCAACACTACAGCATGCCCCAGATGCAAATCCGGTCGACTGGGGTCACACCCCAGCTTGATCGTCAGCGGCTTACCCGTCCTGCACGAATGCGCAAGCTTGGCCACCAGTTCTTCCTCTGGTACAATCTCCGCCACTCCACGCCGGAGGTGCAGAAGCTGTTCTTCAACAGGTGCAAACGTCATGGTCCAAATTGCTTCATCGCACGATCCAGCCGCCGCTTGTTGTCACGTTCAGCCATGTCGACCCGCTTGTCGTAAAGTTGCTTGCCACGAGCGAGGCCAATTTCGGCCTTGATCATGCCTCTGCGCAGATACAACTTGAGCGGAATCACTGTAAACCCTTTCTGTTCGACCACTTTACGCAGCCTAGCAATTTCCTTGCCATGCAGGAGCATTTTGCGCGGTCTAAGTGGCTCATGGTTATTCACATTTCCGTGGCTGTAGGGTGAAACGTGGGCATCCATAAGATAGACCTCACCTGCTTCAACCTTACACCAGGCTTCAGCCAGACTGACACGTCCGGCACGGATAGATTTAACCTCCGTGCCCTGCAGTACCAGACCGGCCTCCAGCGTTTCGGTTATCTGGTACTCCCGTCTGGCCCGCCGGTTAGTTACGAGTGCAGACTTATCCCGCGGCATGGGTTAAGGGGCATTCCAGGATTCCTGCGCCCATCCTGGAATGGTTTCACTCACCGGCACTTCCGGCGATTCGTACAGAGGAAGCAAAGCCAACTCGTCTGTGACGCCAAAGTAGTATAGATAATCGCGAATACTCGTAAGGCCAGCCATCGCCACATCATCCAATCGCAGACGCAGACTGCCTGCCCAGAAGTGGTTCGTTTCCGAGCCAGAACGCTCCCCCCATTCATGGGCAACGATTTCAGCTTCTTTCGTCAACGAAATAATAGCGTCTACCATGGCCGGTGTGGCCGTCTCACGGGCACAGACATACAGGGCCCACACCATTGGATACTGGGCCATCTCATACCACTCCTGTCCCAGATCAAGTGCCCTTGGATCGTCCGAGAGCGCAAGCGATGCGTTTCCAGTCAAGAGATGTGCGTCGGCCGGACCCTCCGGGACAATCGTCACATCCTGCCCGTAATGCTCCTTTAGAATAATACGGGCCATGAACGACTCCTGAACATAGTCGGACGAAACCTTGAGAGAGCTCACGCAACTCAAACCGTGTTTGAGCTTAATCCGGATGAATGGGTAGGCCCATGTGGACACGGCGCCGCCCGGAATAAGCTGCAAATCATCAACGGCCATGAGGGCGTGAATCACTGGCACTAAGGCTACGTCCACCTGCTGTGCCTGGGCAAGCTCCAAGCATACGGCCCCGCTTCGGCGCTCGACTTCAAAGGGCAGCCTTTGTGCGGCCGCTTCCAAAGCGTCTGCCGGCGGAAAGTCCCATAGCGCCAGTTGCATGGTTAATCAGAAGGATTCGCGCCTCCGCTCCTTGATGCGGGCGGCCTTGCCACGCAGTTTGCGCAGGTAGTAGAGCTTGGCGCGTCGCACGCGACCTCGGCGTTTGATTTCCAGTTTGGCTATGCGGGGCGAGTGAAACGGAAAGACACGCTCAACGCCCACGCCACTGGCGATTTTGCGAACCATGAAAGTTTTACTCGCGCCACTGCCACGGATAGCAATCACGGTACCCTGGAAGATTTGGATGCGCTCCTTTTCGCCTTCGATTACACGCACATGTACGGCAACGGTATCGCCAGGCTCGAAATCGGGCAACGGCGTATCTCTTTGCTGCGTTGCTTCGATTATTTTCAGCAGGTCTTTGGACATGAGAACTTCTGGGTGTTTAAGGCTTAGTGGCGCCGACCTTCAGGAGATCTGGCCGGCGCTCGCGTGTGCGCTCAAGGCGCACATCATCGCGCCATTTGGCAATTCGGTCGTGGTCCCCTGAACGCAATACTTCCGGCACAGTAAGGTTTCTGTATTCAGCCGGTCTTGTATACGCGGGGGCGCCCAACAGGCCATCCTGGAAGGAATCGGTGAGTGCAGACTGCGCATCACCCAGCGCGCCCGGCACGAGACGGGCTACGACATCCAAGAGTATCAGCGCCGGCAGCTCTCCACCGCTAACCACATAATCGCCGATCGAAATTTCGCGTGTAACCAGAACGTCCCGTACGCGCTGGTCCACACCCTTATAGTGTCCGGCCAATAGTACCAGGTGCGATTGGAGAGAAAGCTCATTGGCCAGCCGCTGTGAAAGCGGCTCCCCATCGGGGCTCAAGAAGATGATTTCGTCGGGATTTTCCTCCAGCCCCTCGATGCATGCAAAGATCGGTTCGGGCTTGAGCACCATGCCGGCTCCCCCGCCATAGGGGTAGTCATCGATCTGCCGGTACTTGCCAGTGGCCCAGGTGCGCAAGTCATGCACATACACCTGCAGAACCGTTCCCGCACGCCGCAGGACGGTAACGTCCAAGCACGTCTGCAGCTGCTTCGGAAGCGCGGTGAGAATATCTAGGCGCATGGCTCCGGGTTAATCGAGCAGCCCTTCAAGGGGTGCAATGAAGATGCTTCGGGCGTTCACATCTACCCTGCGTATGAACTCCGGCACAAGTGGCACCAATGAGTCCTTCCGGAAGGGTCGCATGATCTTCAGCATAGGACCCGCGGGGGTTTCCAGCACGTCTGCAACTTGACCCACCAGTTCCCCCTTATCATTCTTGAGGCTGCAACCCGGCAAGTCGTGCAGGAAATACTCACCAGGCTCCAGAGGCGGCAAATCCTCCTCCAAGGCATAAACATTCTGCCGGGCGATAGCCTTTGCTTTTTCGACGGTATCAATGCCAAACAGCCGCATGAGTATAGTTATGCCGCGTTTTGTGTGTTGACGTCGGGTGGTCTGGATTTTGTATTCCAACGCCGCGTTTTCGGAGGTCCCGATCCATACACGTTTGAGAGAGAGTAAGCGGTCTGGATCATCGCTTTCTGGAACAATCTTGCATTCTCCTGAGAGCCCATGCGACCGGGTCACACGCCCCACCAGTAGCAGGTCGATATTCATCCTAGCCGCGATATCTTTGGCAAGCGCCGGCTTAAGCTGCTTCCTCCGACGGTTCCGTCTCGGCCGAGGCTTCCGCACTCTTGGCGGTCTCCTCGGCTGCTTCCGCTTCGGCCTTCTTGCGCATTGCTTCTTCAGTCTTGGCCTTTTCGGCGGCAGCTTTCTGGCGTGCTTCGGCCTCTGCAGCCTCTCGCTTGGCGGCTGCTTCCGCCTCAGCCTTCAGGACCTGTGCCCTGCGCTGTGCCGGAGTGAGCTTGGCGGCTGCTTGCGCTTTTTCCAGCTGCCGTTGCCGGTGTTCCGCTACGGCTGCTTCAATCTCTTCGCGGGCTACTCCCTTGCGCTGCAAGTGCAGGCCTAACATGAGCCCTTGGCGACGAAGCAGGCTTCGCACGGTGTCGGTGGGTTGAGCCCCGACGGTCAGCCAGTGCATGATACGCTCATCCTTAAGCACAACCCGCGCTGGCTCTTCCTGTGGATAATAGCGGCCCAGATCCTCGATGAACCGCCCGTCACGAGGTGCCCGCACATCAGCCGCCACTATAGCCCAAATCGGGCGCTTTTTGCGCCCCATCCGACGCAATCTAATTTTTACTGCCACACTTTTTACCCTGTTTTATGTTAACGGTTAGCGCGCTGCCTGTAGCAGTGCGGACATATCGACTCTGCGCCCTTTGCCCATCATGCGGGACATCCGCTTCATGAGCTTGCGCATATCCTTGAACTGCTTCAGCAGTTGGTTGACATCACGTACCTCGAGGCCACTTCCCGCCGCAATGCGGCGGCGCCGGCTGCCGTTTAGGAGCTGGGGATGACGCCGCTCTTGCGGCGTCATACTTAGAATCAGCGCCTCCACGTGGCGGATGGAATCTTCGTTGTCTTCCAAATCTTTGGCGTGACGGCCCATGCCCGGCATCATCGCAACCACGTCTGCCATCGACCCCATGGACTTAATCTTTTGAAGCTGGGAGTAGAAATCCTCCAAATCAAAGGTCTCACGCCGGATCTTACGGCGCAGGGTTTCCGCCTGTTCAGCATCAAATTGCTCTTGAGCCTTTTCAACGAGCGTGACCACATCCCCCATACCCAGGATGCGCTGCGCCATCCGATCCGGATAGAAAGGCGAGAGTTGCGAAAGCTTCTCGCCGGTCGACGCAAACTTAATCGGCTTGTTGACTACCGAACGGATAGAGAGCGCCGCGCCGCCACGCGTGTCGCCATCGAGCTTGGTGAGCACCACCCCATCAAAATCCAGCTGCTCATTGAAATCCCTGGCTGTATTGACAGCATCCTGGCCTGTCATGCTGTCCACCACGAACAGGATTTCGGTGGGCATGACCCGCCGTTTGATTTCCGAAACTTCGGCCATCATGGCCTCATCCACGTGCAGGCGACCCGCGGTATCAATGACGACGGTATCACGCGCCAATTTGCGCGCGCGCTGCACCGCCTCTGAAGCCACACGCGGCGCATCCTGCACAACAACTCCGTCGGCCGAGCGGATGCTGTAAACGGGAATACCCACCTCCCCGGCCAGTTTACTTAGCTGGTCCACCGCAGCAGGCCGATAGACATCAGCTGCAGCCAAGAGCGGAACCCGACCTCTTCCTTTGAGATAACGGGCTAGTTTGGCACAGAACGTGGTCTTGCCTGAACCCTGCAACCCAGCCACAAGAATAACGGTGGGTGGATTAGGGCTCGATTTCAGCTCAGCGGCATGGCTTCCCAACAGTTGGACGAGCTCGTCGTATACAATCTTGACGAGCATCTGGCCGGGCGCTACGCTCCGGATTACGCGCTCGCCCAAGGCTTGCTCTTTGATGCGATTAGTGAAGCTGCGAGCAACCTGGTAATTGACATCCGCTTCGAGCAGTGCACGCCGAATCTCTCCCATCGACTCAGCGATGTTGAGTTCGTTGATGCGTCCCTGCCCCGAAAGGCTCTTTAGGGCGCCTCCGAGCCGGCTGGAAAGAGATTCAAACATTGGCACTCGCCGCTCGTGAAATAGGGGATGGCCAGTAAATTTACTAAATGCAGCACTGGTGAACGATTAGCGGACCCAATTTGATCGCAACACGAACGGCTGCACTGGCATTACGCAAATTTTTCACGGCAACTTTGTAAGTGAAACACATCGGAAAACCGGGCCTGCGCGCTCAATTCAGGGCGTACCGAGACCGCTTAAGCGACGAGGAATATGCCGACCGCTGCCGCCAGATTTTGGCCCGCCTCAGCGATCTGCCGGAGTTCAGACAGGCCAAGACGATACATGTCTACTGGCCCCACCTTGCCGCCCGCGAGATTGACCTCCGTCCGCTCATTAGTTACTTTCGCGCGTCAGGCAAAACCGTGGTGCTACCCATCGTGGATTTTGAGGCCGCGGCCCCGCGGCTGTGCCATGGCATCTTTACGAGCGAGCGCGAACTCAAGGCAAACCGGTGGGGCTTTCTGGAACCGCATGATAATGAAATGGCGAGTGCAACCGTTATTGACGCGGTGATTGTGCCAGCCTTGGGACTGGACCAACGAGGCTACCGTATTGGCTACGGCGGAGGGTATTATGACCGGTTTCTTTCTATGATCAGCGTGGCAAGTATTTGTCCGGCTTTCGCCGCATGCATAGTAGAACACCTGCCGGCCGAAGCCCATGATGTGCCAGTGGATGTTGCCGTCACTGAACACGAAATTATTCATCACACGACTCGAGTCAGACCATGCCCGTAAAACTGTCAAAATCCACATCGGATTTAGAGACTAAGCAAGAGCCATCACTTGACGGGCTCGCCGATCAAGAGCTTGAAGACATCCTGTTTGAAGAGGAAAAGCCAGCCTCGGATGGTATGTTCAACCTGCCTACGCTAGCCGGTCTCGGGCTGGTGGGCTTGGGCATTCTGTATCTCATGCAGCAGCTCGGCCTTCTTGTGCTGCCCAGCCTGTCCGGTTTTCTGGAAGTTTTGCCTGTATTGGCTGGCATTCTGGCCGTCCTGCTCGGCTTTGGCCTGCTTTCGCGCAAACCACGAAAGAAACGCCGACGCAAGAGATCAAAAAGGGATTTAACCCCTGCCAAGAGCACCATTACAACCGAGAAGAAGCAGGCTTCCCGGCCCCGGCCCGATCCTCCAGCGAAGTCGAAGCGAAAACGCAACCGGTTGTATAAGTCGCGTGAACGCAAGATTTCCGGTGTGTGCGGCGGGCTGGCAGATGTGTTGGGCATTGACGTGTCACTGGTGCGGATTGCATTCGCAGTCAGTGCCTTTCCTTGGGCCGGCTGTGCCGGGCTTGTCGCATACGTACTGCTTTCGCTCATTATGCGCGAACCGGACGAGTACTAGGCCGTGCAACCGTAATATGAGAATTCGCGTAACCGTAACCTGAACGACCCTCTCAGAAGTGCAATGAACACCGGAAGAACGGCAGACTATGCTGAGATCAGATTGTCCAAAACCGATGAGACTACTAAAGAAAACATGGTTTATGAATCCCCCCGACTAACACGATCTGTGGACGACAAGATGATCGCTGGCGTGCTCGGCGGCATAGCCGAGCACATGGGATTCAACGTGACTTGGCTGCGCCTGGCATATGCCGCCGGGGCCTTGCTCACGGCATTTGTACCGTTTTTTCTGATCTACATTGCTGCGGTCGTAATTATTCCGAAGCGCTAGATGAACAAGCCCGTCACCCAGACGGCCCGAAGAGCGGACTTTCGCTCCGACCAGGAAGTGGAGGCCGAGCTCTTCGAAGTGCCCGCAAATCATGGATTGCTCACCTTGAATTGGCACTTCGTCGGCGGTTGTACGCTGATTGTGTTCGGCCTGCTGTACATCCTGACCAGTTTGGGATTGTTGGCCGGGACAGCTTTAGCC
>JAAXGT010000030.1 GCA_012271205.1 Rhodothermales bacterium | reverse complement strand
ACTGGAATGGATCACGGCTCTGAGGGGGCCGGCCCTCCGTCCACTGGTGGAGTCCGGAGCCGGGCCGAGGTCGCGGTTGGACGAGATCAACCGGAAAGGTGTCAAACTTGTGCGGCTCCAGCCGCTCGTCCAGCGCCTGGTAGAACGGGTTCGCGGACGAGCGAATCTCGCTGGTTGCCACAAACATTTCCGGCTACGGTCCATTAGCCCGTTGGCCCATTGCCATGGCTGTTCTCCCTCGATGGGGCTATGTTTGCCGTAAGTTAACCATTCACGGGGATCCTGTAAAAGGCGACTTTATCCACGGGCTGCTAGGCGTCTGAAAACAGATTGATCCGGCTGACCAGTACGGTCCCATGAACCCTACGATCACTACACTATTAAGGTATAACCGTGTCTCACTTTCTGTTGGCACAGAGGGACACTTTTAACGCAATCTTTACAACACAGATCGCAACACAATTGTGTGCCGCTGTATATGCCGCTGTATATTATGGCCCATCGTTCAACTAACACAACACAGTACAACAACCATGAAACAGCTCGCGCTAAAACTCGCTTCAGGCCTAATCGCCGTGCTCGCAATCTGCATACTAGGCGCCTTGAGCGGTGCGGCACTTCACAATGCTGATGGTACAGATACAGATTGCAATGATAAGTGGTGTGAATACGATTGGAAGTCTGAGGACTATGGCACATGTGTCTGTAAAGCTGAGTGGGAATGTGAGATGAAGGGTGAAAATTGTCATTCAAAGGTCTGTGAATGACAATTTGGCGACTGATGGTCCTTACGTTACCTAGGGCTTCGACTTTGTGCAGGCTGGAACAAATTACCTGGCGATGCCATGGTCGTTAAAGGGGATGCTCGTCCACACATGGTGCCGCTGCTTATCATTGCCATGCTAGTCGGTGTTGCAGCGTGCAAGAGTCCTGACGCCGACGAAATAATTACTTCTGGTCAGCGAATTGTTCATCCGATATCAGCAGCTATTCCCGGCTTCGACCAAGCCCATAATTTCGTCGCCAGCGACCTTGCTGCAGACGGTGAAAGCGAAATGCGGGCGGTCGTCCGGGCCCTGTTATCGGCAACAGAGAGCATGACTTTGGGAATGCTTGAAGGTGAAACACATGAGATGTTTGGATCAATTGCCGACATCGATGTGGATGCCGATGGCAACATGTATGTTCTGGATTCACAGTTTAATGAAGTAAGAGTGTACAGCGCGGAAGGCACCTTTCAGTATGCGATTGGAAGAATGGGCCAAGGTCCCAATGAATTTACCGCCCCTAGGTTTATCGATGTAAATCGTTCTGGTCGAGTAATTGTTGCGGACCAGTACTACGGCATCAAAATATTTGAGCAAACTGGCGACACTCACAGGTTAGCGGCGACGGTGCCACTATCATTTACACCAATGGGCATGTGTGTCGACAATGACATTCTCCATGTTCAGGGTTCTAGGGCAGAAGACCTTAGTGCCATTTTCCGCTTCTCATTGTCTGGTGACAGTTTGGGCTCATTCGGTGCAACCTACAAGTCCAGTTCCCTATCAGTGCGCACTTACTTGACGAACGGACACATCGTGTGCCTGCGTCGACCTGCAAGCGTGATGTATTTTCCCCAATTTCTCCCGGCTATCTACGGCTATTCATACGAGGGAGTCATGCAGTGGGTATCAAAAATTGCCAAGCACCAATCGCTTGATATAGTAGAAGAGCAATCAGGAACCTCTGGACGATCATGGGTGAATATGAATGTTTTTAACAAAACGTATGACGTGATAATGGGGGCAGTGGAACTCCCTGAAAGGCATGTGATTGTACAAATAGCCACCATTACCCCCGAAAGTATTAAGTCTGGGGAGGGGGAGAGATATGCCGAATTACGAACATATCTAATGTCGGCGCTGACTGGCGAGGCAATTTTCGTAACTGACACGATGCCACCGGTATATGCTGTGACAGCCGACCGCATGTATACCGTACACACCCATCCATTTCCTCAGATCACTGTTTATGACCTGACTAGTCCTGCCTCATGAGCCGGGTTGGATAGTGCAACAATGCACCGACCTTCTTCCCTGTTTTCCTCGTTGGGCACGAGGAGAGGTCAGCAGCACGAAACCATACTGCATACACGATAATTTTCACGTAATATTAAGCGCGATTGTATACTAAGTTTAGTGCAAGGTAATAGTCTCGCCGAGGTCTATAATTACCTGTGACATGATGGGTTTACCACACCGCTATATAATTCCGTTTAGTATTGCGCTTGTTGTCTTTGTGCTTGGTTTCCTTGCGACATACATGGGTTTAGTCAAGATACCGAGTGTGTCTGTCGATTGGAATAAAGAGTCCGGCTTCAGCTATCAACCCAGCCGAGTAGCAAACGACGGTGCTGAAATTGCTCTCATATACATTGGTTCATCAGGATGTGCTTTTTCAAATGAGAGTGGTTTACCGCATAGATTAGATCGAATAAAGGTCTTGCTTCAAGCCAAGGCTGCAGCTCAGGACCGGTCATTCGTCACGGTTGGCATAGCTGAAGACAGGAGCGTTAAGGATGGCCTGAGCCATCTCTCTAAGTTTGGCTATTTTGACGAAATCATGACAGGACGAGGTTGGTTAAATGAGGGTATAATAAAATATGTTTGGAAAGGCTCGTACGGCGAGCCAGCTACCCCTCAGCTTATTGTCATTGATCGGCTTATCACAGAAGCATCTTCAGAACACTTGCGCTACGATATGCGTGACGAAGAGATTATAGTGAGGAAGGTAGGTGTAGGTGCGATTAACCGGTGGTTGGAGATGGGGACGCCCCTACCAAGACTAAGAACAGTACTCGGGAGGAATGTGCCGGACTAGCTTGGTAAACACCGCCAATCGAACAGTTAAACGCAACATCCCCAGAATTTGCGTTCTGACGCACCGTATGATTCAGGTGCGCTCCAGCCCCGCAAATGGGTCGCAATAGGGGGTGTCAGGCACTTTGCGTCACTTCGGCCAGTTTGGGGCCGAGAAACTTGCTGTCTCAAAGTGGCGGATGCGCAACTCCAACTTCTGTTGCCAGGAGATTGCGCTGGTCGGGACAGAAAACGCGGTGACTGTTGCAGCGTGTCACCACCGGCAGCCAGGCCAGAGAATGTATCGGTATGGTGCCGTATTGGAACGCCTCGGCGCGCGCATCCGTATTGACTGAGGCCGACACGCCATGGCCCCATGGATTCGCAACTGCAACGATACGACCTGTATCAGCTGATTGATGTGGAGGACCGCGGGCCGGCCAAGTATTTCCACGGCCGGGAGGATGTGCTTGGCCCATTGCCCGGGTGCGCTCGTGGGTAATCCAAGACAACGGCGGCACCACTTTCCTGATCCAGGGTGTGCCCGGTGCCGGCAAGACCGTGCTACTCCACCAGTGCGCAGTGCAGGCCGCCAAGACGGCTGGCATGTCACAAAGATCAACGACCGTGCGTTGCACAATCCGGCAGAAGTAGCAGAATGCTTGGGACGGAAATACGTGTCAGGTGCACAGAGTACAGTCAAGGGCGACTTGAAGGTGGTGTCAGGCGAGTGGACCAGGGAGACGGCCGGCTACCCCAGTGTGGCGACCGTACTACACAGGAAGAGTAAAGGTCAGCGCAAGAAAGCTAAGGACACGCTCCTGGTCCTGGATGAAGTGCAGACCCTTGCCACGCTGGCCGACGGACCAAACAAGTCGGATACGGAGGTCACACTCAAGGCGATCCACAACGGAGAACTCAAAAAGCTCGTGATTCTGTTGGCGGGCGGGCGGGGCACCTCGGCAAAAGCATTCAGCGCGCTCGGCGTGTCCCGCTTCATTCAGGATTGCCGGATCAACCTGGGGCGTTTGCCGGAAGCAGCTACCGCTGCCGAGTCCGTACAAAACCTGCTTGACAATGACCGTGTGATGAGGTTTCCGGGGCACAATAAGCTATCGTTATGGGCGGCTGATGCAGGGTCTGGCTTACGTCGGTTGACCGGC
>JAAXGT010000208.1 GCA_012271205.1 Rhodothermales bacterium | reverse complement strand
CTGTATCTTGAATGAGGTGCTGAATGGGGTAAGTTGACAGTGAGCGTAGCAGGGTTGAGAAATCGATCCGTTGGGTCGCAGAGTTTGGGTTTCGGACTGGGCCAGTCCGGACCGTTCTGCGGTGTTCGCTACGGTCGGCTCGGTTTGGTGCCGGGTCACCCTGAGTTCACTCCCCGAGCGCTACCCACTGCCCCCTGCTGCCTGGAGCGCCTGGGGGGGATCTGGGCCTCGGGTGAGAACGATGCTCTACCCCCCGTAGGGCGTGTGGGCCTGGGAGTACCCATACCGGGGCGGATGGAACGTCAGGGGGACTCGCGGTCCGTGGTCACCGTTCACTAAATAAGGGATAGTCTGATTAAGTCACAACAATACACGGTCTAGTCTATGATAGTATAAACCATCAATACGTGGGAAAATCCGATGCTCCAGCTCTCATTTGAGGACCTGACGTACCCCAATCGGACCCGAAAAACACGCAACCAACGGTTCCGGGAAAAGGTGGGCCCCGTCTGGCCGTGGACGGTCCGGATCTCGAAACAGGAGCCCCTATATTTCAAGGGTGAAAAAGGCCGCCCCCGGTTCCACTGGAAACCAGGCGGCGGATTTACTTCATGCAGCTGTGGTTCCGCCTTTCGGATCCCGGCCGGGAAGAGGCCCGGCACGACACCCTCCCCCTGCGGCCTGTGGCTCGGCGGCAACCGGGCTACGCTCCGGATGAGCCCCCGATCGGCCAGTTTCGGCCTGGGCTGGAACCGCCTGAACGGACAAAGGGGCGGTTTTCGGTTAGCCGGCCGCCCCTTCGGGCCCGGGGGCTCAGGATACGGGAGGGCCCGATGGTAGACGCGACCCTCATCGAGGCCCCCTCCCATCTGCAAAGAACCAGAAAAGACCGCGGGATCCGGAGATGAAGTCCACGCGGAAGGCCAATCCGTGGCCTTTGGGCCGGAAAGCGCCGGGTTAGGTACCCCGGGGGGCGGTGACGGCGGCTAACGGGTCCGAGGGGACCCTGATGGAGCCCGGTCTGCCCGGCCCAGAGCAAGAGAGCTGCGGCGACCAGGGGTCCGCGTGTCCGAAGCGCCCGGCCAAGGCGGAGGCGCAGGGGACCACCTGGCGAGGGTTACGCCAGGCAAGCCGCCGGCGAAAGCTGAACGGGGCAGACCGCTCGTTCAACCGAAAGAGCCCCCGCACGCGGGCGCGCGGGGCGCCTCCCTTGGGCGTTATCAAGCCCCTCTGGGGGTACCGCAAGACCCGATACCAAGGATTGGAGAAGAACGCGGTCCCGGTCTACACGCGGTTGGCGCGGGCCCATTTCTATAGGGCCCGCCAGTCATTGATAGCTGGACCGGGATCGGTCTGACCGGGCGCCACGGTTGGAGGCGCTCCGGGCTCCGAACCACCACTATGTTCGCCATACCGCCTTGAATAAGACGCGCTCCCGTCCTTTTCCTGGCTCCGAAGCTTCCAGTAAGCCTCAAACACTGGATTGATCAGACCGTCCTATGCATTTATGGGGGTGCCCTGAACACAGATGGAACGCCCAGGCCACGGGCTCTCGGTCACCCTGCGGGTGAACCCGAGTGAGCCGATCAGGGCCGCTCCGACGAGTTCGATACCACGCCTTACGGCCATGGGCCCCGCCTACGTACACCCGATGGATCCACCCTCGCCCCGAAACAAGGCCATGCTCACCAGCCGTGGACTAAAGGGGGTTCCCGGCGTGAAGAGGCGATATTCGGTCCCCAGAGGGCGCCGAATGCGGCGGAAAAAGCGCAACATGTTGGGGGTCACCTGGGCGGCTAGGGCTGCCGCGAGATCCGGCCACTCCGTGGAGTACCGACTCCGTACCGCTGACGCAGGAGTGGCCCCTGATGGAAGGCCGCCGCTTGGAGAAGTATCCGTTTTCGGATCTCCTCTGGCCCGCGTACATAGACTTGCCGCTCCCTCCAGCCTCCAACAGGTGGGCCCATGTGCACTCGAGTTTCTCTCTCCGCGTGCCCCGCTCGCCTCGGATTCGGCGACGGTTGGCGTAGTGGTGTGTTTTCCGCTTTCCTATCCATTTGTGATCAATCCAGGCAGGCGACTGTCAGTCGGAGACTCCGCTACGCGGATGACGTGGCACCCAGGCGTACAGCTACTCCACAAGGGCACATTCAGCGCGGCAAGGCCAGAACAACGGGTGCTAACGCCCCTCAAGGATACCTGACTGCGGTCAATCTTGGATAATGGATGAATCAAGTCAGACTTTTACCATGGCCTGTTAGGTCTCCCTCATGGTAATGCCATGCCTGCCGAGAAAGGCTTTGGCCTCACCGATCGTGTACTTGCGAAAATGGAAGATAGATGCCGCAAGTACGGCATGTGCCTTGCCAATCAGGAAGGCATCGCGCAGGTCGTCCAGTGAGCCTGCCCCCCCGGACGCAATTATCGGAATCGTGAGCCGTTCATCCAGTGCTGAAAGCAATGAGAGGTCGTACCCGTCCTGCGTGCCGTCCCGGTCCATGGAGGTGACAAGCAATTCCCCCGCGCCGCGCTCTTGGGCCTCTACCGCCCAGTCTAATCCATCCCGTCCAGTGGGGCGGCGTCCACCGTGTGTGTATACCTCCCAGATGCCCTTTTCGGTACATTTGACATCAATAGCCACCACCATGCACTGGGAGCCAAAAGCTTCTGCGCCGCGCGTAATGAGTTCCGGATCATGAAGGGCCGCGGAGTTAATGGAAATCTTATCTGCCCCGGCCTGAAGCATACGGCGCATATCCTCCAGACAGCGAAGGCCACCACCAACCGTGAGCGGAATAAAGATTTGATCGGCTGTGTGCCTAACGACATCCAGCATGATGCCACGCTCTTCATGCGTGGCTGTAATGTCCAGAAAGACGAGCTCATCCGCGCCTTCCTCATCGTAGTAATGGGCCTGCTCCAGCGGATCCCCTGCGTCAACGAGATCGACAAAATTAATCCCTTTGACTACCCGTCCGCAGTCCACATCCAAGCAGGGTATGATCCGTTTGGCGAGTGCCATGGGGTCAAACCTGTGTGGGCGTGTCCCACAGTGTCTGATCTTCGAATTTGCCTTCGTAGAGCGCGCGTCCGATGATTACCGAATCCACTCCCAGTGGGGCCAGATCCTGCAATGCCAGCAGATCCTCAAAGCTGGCTACACCTCCGCTGGCGGTAATGCGTGCCTGCTTCAGTGCGGTGCCCAGCGTTCGGTAGGCGTTGAGATTTGGGCCTTGCATGGTACCGTCCCGGCCGATATCCGTATAAATGATGCGTCGGACGCCGCACGTCTCCATGTCCTTGGCAAAAGTCAGGATGTCCAGCCCGCTACTTGCGGTCCACCCCTGAATGCACACCTCGTCCTGGCGTGCGTCTATACCCACGGCCACGCGCTCCGTGCCGAAGTGGCCCACTGCATCACTTACCAGCTTGGGTGACTGTACGGCAGCTGTGCCAAGGACAACGCGGTGGATTCCGAGCTTGAATACACGTTCTACGTCCTCCATCGTGCGTATGCCTCCACCCGTTTGAACAGGAATGCCAACGGTCTGCGTGATGGCGGCAATAAGTGCCCAGTTGTTGGACGTGCCGCCGCTTTTGGCCGCATCCAAATCTACCACATGAAGCAGGCTGGCCCCCTGTGACCACCAGTGGCGCGCCATGGCCACCGGGTCTCTGTGGTAGGTCGTAACCTGATCATAATCGCCCTGCATCAGACGGACGCAACGGCTGTCCAAGAGGTCGATAGCGGGAATCGGTTCGACCGAAAACTTCATGGGGAGTCCTGTATGCGCATAAAATTCTCCAGGATTCGAAGGCCAACACGTTGACTTTTCTCCGGGTGAAACTGGACGCCAAAGGCGTTCCCACGAGCAACTACGGCCGGAAAGACGTACCCGTATTCGGTCGTGGCTAATACATCGCCTGAATCACTGGCTTCTGCGTGAAATGAATGCACAAAGTAGCATCTCGACGCCTGCGCCAGTCCGGCCAGAAGCGGGCTGGCAAACCGGGGACTGATTACGTTCCAGCCCATGTGTGGCACTTTATAGGAGGAGTCCTGATATGCAAATGGAATGACCCGGCCAGATAAGACACCCAATCCCGCATGCTCACCACGCTCGAGCCCGACTGTAAAGAGCATTTGCATGCCGACGCAAACACCCAGGAAAGGCCCCCCTCGGTCTATAACTGACAGAATGGGCTGTTCCAGTCCTCGGCGGCGGACCTCGTTGATGCAGGCGCCAAAAGCCCCCACGCCCGGCAACACCAAGTGCGTTGCTTTTACGATGTCGTTCGGTGAGTCCGTGCGGTGAACCGTGGCCCCGATGTGTTCGAGAGCCTTTTCGAGAGAGCGCAAGTTTCCGATTCCATAGTCTACGACTGTGACCATGTCAGTCGCCGCTAAGCTCTTTGGAGCGTATCGTGGCCGTTGCCACGGCATTAATAAACATCGTACGCAGCCCATGCTTTTCCAGCTCGGCAATTGCTGCGATAGCCGTACCGCCGGGTGTGGTGACTTCGTCGCGCAAAATGGCGGGATGCTTACCCGTATGGGATATCAGTTGGGCCGCTCCCAGCACCGTCTGTGTCGAAAGTCGGAACGCGACCGGTCGTGGAAGCCCCTGCTTGACACCGGCGTCGGTCAACGCCTCCACGAGGGTGTAAACGTAAGCGGGACCGCTGCCACTTAGCCCGGTCACGGCATCCATCAAGTGCTCCGGCACGAGTTCGACTTCACCCACTGCCTCAAACATGTGCCGAACAAGTGCCAGATGATCACTCGTGGCGTGCGCGCCAAGCGCAATGGCCGTGGCCCCCGCGTCCACCAGCATCGGCGTATTGGGCATTGTGCGCACAACAGCCAGCGGACGATCAAAAGTGGCACAAATACTGCTCGTGGTCAAGCCTGCGGCCACCGATACGATCAGGGTGTCAGGTGCGACGTGTTCCCGAATCTGCAAAACAACTTCGTTCACATTGTACGGCTTGACGGCGAGCACAACCAAGGTGGCATCCCGCACCGCAGCTGCGTTGTCCGTGCCAGTGAGTGCGCCGGGGCATGAACTTTGTAATTCATCAAGGGCCATCGAATTGCGCCTCGTGGCCCGAATCTGATCGGCTTTCAAGTGGTTGCCGCGAAGCAAACCGCCAATCAGGGCCCGGCCAATATTGCCGGCACCGATGACGGCAATGATCTGATGCTCAAGCGACATGAACGTAAATGGTTACAGCGAACCTTTGGTAGAGGGCATGGCGGCGTTGCCAGCGTGCCGGATTGAAGCCATTTTCAATGCCCGGGCTACCGCCTTGAAGATGGCTTCGATCTTGTGATGGGTGTTGGTGCCGTGCAGCACACTGATGTGCAAGGTGCAGGTGGCGTGCTCGGCGAAGCTGTACCAGAAATGCCTTACCAGCTCTGTGGACATATCGCCGACTTTTGCCCGGCTGAAGTCAGCATCGAAGTGCAGCGCAAACCGTCCCGAGAGATCTATCACCGCGCGGGCCAGAGACTCATCCATGGGGACGAAGGCATGGCCATAACGCGTGATGAAGGCCTTGTCGCCGAGCGCCTCTCGAACAGTCTGGCCCAGCATAATTCCCACGTCCTCCACCGTGTGATGGTCATCCACATGCAGATCGCCCTTGCAGCGAACTTCCAGGTCGAAATCACCATGCCGCGCAAAGAGGTCCAGCATATGATCCAGGAATCCGACCGATGTCTCGTTATGGTAGTGGCCGGAACCGTCCAGATTCAGCCGAATGGAAACGTCGGTCTCACGCGTGATGCGAGAGCGTTCAGCGATTCGGTCTTCAAACAGCATCGCAGCCATAATCACAGAAAGCTTCTTGCCCCAGATAAGAGAATCCTTTAACGCCACGTGTCAAATATCGGATTAGAGATTCCAGGATCCGTGTTCAAAAATCTTGGTAATAATTGGCTTTACCTGAACTAAGTACAGCATCTATGCCGCAAAAAGCTTACCGGCGAATACTCATTACGTCGGCGCTTCCGTATGCGAATGGTCCGATACACATTGGCCATTTGGCCGGGGCATACATCCCGGCCGATTTCTATGCGCGGTATCAACGGCTTAAAGGACGCGATCTGGTGTACGTGTGCGGTTCGGATGAGTACGGAGTCGCAATTGTGATCAAGGCGATGCGTGAAGACGTCAGCCCGAAGGAAATTATCGACCGCTACCATCCGATGATTGTGGAAAGCTTTGCCAAAATCGGGATGAGTTTTGATCACTACAGCCGTACGTCGTCACCGGTCCATACGGATACAAGCCAGGATTTTTTTCGGCGCCTGGCTGCTCAAAACGAATTTGTGCTCAGGCGCGAGGAGCAACTCTATGACCCCGAAGCAAAAGTTTTTCTTGCCGACCGCTTCGTGTGCGGCACATGCCCAAACTGTGCCTATGAGGAGGCGTACGGAGATCAATGTGAGCAGTGCGGTACTTCGCTGAATCCGGCAGAAATCATCAATCCACGCAGCACACTGACCGATGCCGTTCCGGAGCACCGGGCTACCACGCATTGGTATTTGCCCTTGGGGAAATGGCAAGAACGCCTGGAAGCTTATGTATCTTCGCATCCTGAGTGGAAACCCAACGTGCTGGGGCAGATCGGTGCCTGGTTTGCGGACGGGCTGCGAGACCGGGCCATTACCCGGGACGTGCCGTGGGGGGTTCCGGTGCCCCCGGAAATCGCCGAAGCCGAGGACGTTGAGGCCAAAGGCAAGGTGATCTACGTGTGGTTCGACGCGCCGATCGGCTACATCTCAGCTACGCGCGAATGGGCATCCCAACGCGGCACGCCAGACCTTTGGGAACGCTACTGGAAAGATCGCGACTCGCGCCTGATCCATTTTATCGGCAAAGACAACATCGTTTTCCACACGTTGATGTTTCCAGCCATGCTTATGGGGTATGGGGAGTACGTAGTTCCGGAGAATGTACCCGCGAATGAGTTTCTGACGATCGAAGGGAAGAAGCTTTCCACGAGCCGGGGGTGGGCCGTGTGGCTGCATGAGTATTTGGAGGAATTCCCGCCGGATCTGCTGCGGTATGCTTTGGGCACGACACTGCCTGAGTCCAAGGATGCGGACTTCAACTGGAAGGAATTTCAAACACGGGTGAACAGTGAACTGGCCGACGTCTTGGGCAACTTTGTTCACCGAACGCTGACTTTTGCTGAGCGTGAATTTGACCGGCGGGTACCGCCACTTGCGAATGTCAATGCTCGCGATGAGGAGGTGCTGCGGGCGCTGGCCGCCTTTCCAGAGCATATCGGGCAGTCATATGAGCGGTTTCGATTCCGTGAGGCAGTTGCGGAAACTATGAATCTTGCACGCATGGGCAACAAGTACTTCAATGATGGTGCACCGTGGATAACACGCCAGTCAGACCGCACAGCTTGCGGGAACACGATACACGTGTCGCTTCAGATTTGTGCAGCTCTGGCCGTGCTTATGGATCCAGTGCTGCCGTTTTCAGCGGCAAAACTGCGGTCGATGCTGCAAATGACGGGCGTGCGCTCAAGTCTGCCGGGTAAGGCCGAGGCGTCGATCGGCTGGGATGAGGCGGCTGGCTGCCTTTTAAGTGATGGCCACAGGCTCGGTACCCGGGAGATCCTGTTTCAAAAAGTGGCCGACGACAGGATTGAAGCACAGACTGCCAAATTGCAATCCGTGGAACGGCCTTCCGGGCCGCCTTATGCGAGCGCCAAGCCGATTGTTGATTACGAGGACTTTGCCAAATTGGACTTGCGCATGGGTCGCGTGCTCAGTGCGGAGC